>CAYOYI010000013.1:0-21418 GCA_964408105.1 uncultured Chitinophagaceae bacterium
GTCTCCTTCATGCCGCGTAGGAAGAAGAACGCGATGAGCAGGCATATCGCCCCGACTATCATGGCACCGGTCAATATGCCGAAATAACCTTCTGCTGTGCGGAACATGAAGGTGATGAGCACCAGCGCGCCTCTCACAAAGTTGGGAACGGTAGTGGTGACTGTAGCGCGCAGGTTGGTGCCAAACTGCTCTGCAGCTATCGTTACGAATATCACCCAGAAGCCAACTGAGAAGCCAAGCGCAAGACACAACGCGTAAATGCCGTTCTGCGAGATGCCATAGGCATTCAGAAATGTGAAAATGACAATCGTGCTCGCAGCGAGATAAATGTACATCACCTTGATGCGGCTGCGCAATATCTGGCTCAGCAGTCCGCTCACCAGGTCACCCAGCACTAACCCTCCGTATGCAAACATCACCGCTGTGCCCGCGTCAATACCGACTTCTTTACCATGAACTATCTTCATGGGCACCCCGAGGGCTTTGGCAAATTCCGGTGAGAATGTCACAAGTATTCCCACCACATACCACGTTGGGAAGCCGATGAGCACACAACGTATGTAACGGATGAACCTTTTACGATCGCTGAACAGCGCCAGGAAATTTCCACGAGACACGCCCTGTTGCGCCTGTATGTTTTTGAACATCCCAGATTCTGAAACACCGATACGCAAGACGAGCAAAGCAAGACCCAGGCCGCCACCAATAAAATAGCACGTGCGCCAATCAAACAATTTGGCGAGCAAACCGGCAACGATCGCTCCGGTCAACCCTACCACTGCTACGATCATCGTACCGATACCGCGTTTTTCCTTGGGCATGATCTCCGCCACAAGGGTGATTCCCGCTCCTAACTCACCCGCCAGGCCAATGCCTGCAATGAATCGCCATGCGGCATAGCCTTCCACCGTCTGCACCATTCCGTTGGCGATGTTGGCGATTGAATAAAGAAATATGGAACCGAAGAGCACCGACAGCCGCCCGCGCTTGTCACCTAACACCCCCCACAGTATGCCGCCTATCAGCATCCCGAACATTTGCATGTCAATGAGGTGCAGTCCAATCCTTTTTAGCTCGTCACCTTCATATCCCAACGAAAGAAGGCTTGGAATGCGCACAATGCTGAATAGTAAAAGGTCGTAGATATCTACAAAATAGCCAAGCGCGGAAACGATTACCGCAGCATTCAGAATTTTGGATGGCTGCATGATGGCCGGTTGCAATGCAAGATTAGTGAGAAAAGTTTTTTTAAAATCACCCATGGTCAGATCAGCGGTCATTGTTAATCTTCATTCGTAACTTCCGATTCCAATGATCACTTGGATAATCAAGCCCTTTGTAGAACTTACCCTGCAGGAACTTTATGATGCTTTGGAATTGCGTCAAAAGGTTTTCGTTGTTGAGCAGAACTGTCCTTACATTGATGCAGACGGAAAAGACCAGAAAGCCTATCACCTGCTCGGTTATGAAAACGGAAAGCTGGTTGCGTATGCAAGGATTACACATCCCGGTGTGATGTTCAAAGAAGTTTCAATCGGTCGCATCATCAGCGACACCAATGAACGCGGAAAAGGATACGGGAAAGAAGTCACCGAGCTGGCGCTTCAAAAAGTGAAACAGATATATGGTGAAGTACCGGTTCGTATCGCTGCGCAGAGCTATCTTGTAAAATTCTACGAATCATTCGGCTTTCAAATCTGTAGCGAGCAATATGACTGGGACGGCATACCGCACCATGATATGCTTAAAGAGAATTTGTAAGTGCATTATATCATGTTGCTCTCAGCATCCAACTTGTTAGAATAATTCCACCAGAGCAGGAAAAAAGAGAAGAGAAAAACTCCAAGCTGATCGTCCATGGGGTTTTCGTACAAAAAGATCAGGAACATAAAAACTGCAAAAGCCAGAGCAGGTTTGTTCCATCGCCATTCTTTTAAAAAGAAGGGCATAAATGCAACAACTGAAACACTGATAATTCCAAAAATGCCTGTTGCTGCTCCTGCATTCAGCCATTGGTTCAGCGGTCGGAATCGCTCGCTTGGCGGAACATGTGAAGCATTAACATCGAACCAGTCATTTGTTGCTTTTGCAAGGTCTCCGTACCCCACACCTGCTACCCAGTTTTCTTTAATAATATCCCAACCGGCCTGCATGGAAAACATGCGGTTGTGATCGCTGTAAACACCTTCCGATTTCTTTTGTCCGATGTTCTCCAGTTCGTACATGATATAATTTACCCGCGCCTGAAAAGTCGGAATAGTATGGAAAGCGATCACAGGTAATGCCAACGCAAAAAGGAGCATAGCAAGCACAAGCTTTCTATATCCGGCCTTAAAAACATGATACAGGTAAAACGGTATAACAACAAGGAACAAGCCCACCCAACCGGTTTTTGCGCTTAGAATTATCAGAAACAACATCAGCCATAGCATAAAAAAGCGTACGATCCATTTAGTCCTTAAATCTTCAATAAGATTCCATCCTTCAAGTTTCAGCCAAAGCAGCAGCGCAACCACCACCGCCATACTGAAACGGATATGACTGTCTCCGGCCCACGTAGGTAAAACTTTGGATATCCTGTACATCATCTCGAGGTTTCCAAGCGATTGAATGAAATACATCATTGACCAAAAGCTGCCGCATAGTACCAGCCCGATCCAAACAGCCGTCAGAATAGACCAGAATTTTTTCGTCATTCCTTTTTGTAGAATAAACACAAGCGGGAAAAAGAGAATAGGCAATTTGACCATACATACTTTCAACCACGATGCTTTGTCTTCACTCCAAATGCCGGAAACCAGCGCAATCATGAATGCCGTGACCATAGCTATAAGCAAGTGTTGCCTTACAAGCAATTGCAAACGCTCTTTCAGGTCGCCCTGAAAAAAAGCATTCACGATCAGCACGATGGAAGCAATAGAAAGCAGAGCGCGACTGAAGAAGAATCCAGCCATCGCCAGCACGCAGCCGAGCAGAAAAATATAAAGGTGAGCCGTTTCCCGGGTTGAAATCATCTTCAATGTCTGCAAAAATTTACACTAAACGGTTATATCAGAATTTGATTGCACCGACTCATTCCTTGTTGAGCCGCGGATATTCCATTTTGAATGACTCAAGCGTTTCGGCAATTATTTTTGCAACGAGATATTCTTTGTACCAATTCTTATCAGCCGGAACAATTATCCAGTGAATTTCCGGACTGCATTTTTCAAAGATATCCTCGTAGGCATCCATATACTCTTCCCACTTTTGCCGCTCTTTCATATCAGCGGGATTGTACTTCCAATTCTTACGCGGATCGGAAATCCGCTCCCTTAGCCTTTCAATCTGCTCTTCCTTGGAAATGTGTAAATAGAATTTCAGCACGGTGGTCCAGGAATCCTGCAACAGCTTTTCGAAGTTATTGATATGCACGTAACGCTGACGAATGACTTTATCGCTTACCCATTTATACACCTTGGGAACAAGCACATCTTCATAGTGCGAGCGGTTGAATATCTGTATCATCCCCTTTGACGGGGTGTGCCTGTGAATTCTCCATAGAAAATCATGTGAAGATTCCTCTTCAGTTGGTTTCTTAAACGCTGTTACCCGGCAACCCATCGGGTTTACCTCGCTGAAAACTTTTCTTATCAAACCATCCTTACCCGCTGCGTCAAGACCTTGGAGCACGATTAGAAGACTGCGTTTGTTCTCTGCAAACATCAGATTTTGCAGATCATCCAATTGTTTGACCAGCTTTTCTGTTTTGTCCTTAATGCTTTCCTTCTCATAATCATTTGGGGGAAGCGTTGAAATCTTTGTAAGAATTGCCATCAGGCTCAAATATAGAAGAAGAAAAACGCTTTGCAGAAAGCTGTTCAGTGAATGAAAGCCTCCTTCACCGGCTTTCCGATCCAGCAATCAGGTGCGTTCAAATTCAAAAGATAAGCGAGAGTAGGCGCAGTATCATACGTATCAATGTGAGCAGATATTTCTCTTCCTGCAGCTATTCCCGGTCCGGAAATGATCCAGGGAATGGTTTTTTCTTCCGGAGAGCCGCCACCGTGTCCTTTCCCTTTGCCGCCATGGTCAGCCGTCATGAGGATTACGGTGTTTTCATAAATGCCCGCATCTTTAATAGCCTTGACAATAACTCCTGTCAAAGAATCTGCCTTTGCCACAGCCCGGAAGTATTCCTGAGTACCATGACCATATTCGTGACCTGCATGATCCACATGATCGAGATGAATAAACGTAAAATATGGCTTCTTATTAAGGATATACTTTGAGGCCTGCTGCGTTGTTTTATCTTCCCCTGCACAATTCTTTTTTATATCACACACATTAGACTCAACCAGCCGTCCAAAACCCGGCCAGTCATGAAAACATGCAATGTATGCCGCTTTATCATGCTTCCTTATAGTTCTGAAAATGGTTGGCCAAATTTCGCCTTTCCCATTTCCGCAAAAAACGCTTTTCCGTGCATCCCTGACTTTCCATTTACTGGATTTTATGCCGTGGAATGACGGAGGCGCGCCCATAATCATAGATGCCCAGTTAGGGCTGCTGCTGGTTGGCATCACTGCCTGAGCGGTGAATGAGTGCGAGCCATTGGCAATCAGCTCATCTATGTTCGGGGTATCAGCATTATTTATGCCGGCAGGACTCATGCCGTCAACACCGATCACAACAACATGCTGAACAAGACTATTTTCCTGTGCCGACAGGCAGTAAACGGACAAAACTGCTGCGCAAACGATCAAAGAGATGCTCGTCCGCATAAAAAAAACTTTAAAGAAATAAGAATTCTGAAACAAAAACGAGTCTCTAAAATCAGGGAATACAAGTTTTACAAAAACATCAGGATAAGTTGAATCAACGCAGCTACACCGAGTATAATAATGATCCACCTGTAAACTGCGAGGTTATTGTTCCCGGCCTTGTCCATTCCTGAGTTTGTTTTATTCTTTTCGATGTGTTGCCAAATAAAAGTGCAGAGCGTTAAATTCGTTTCAAATTTATAGAATAAGTGAAACAGTTTTGGGTTTGTTGTGCGCTAATGTTTTGTCAATTGTCCACATTCGCGCAAAACTATTATCAGCAGGCGTTACGGAAAATTGATAACGAAAACTACCAGGGCGCTATTGCCGATCTTGACCAGGCGATTCAGCAGGACTCGACCAATGCAATGGCTTATTTTAAGCGGGGATTTGCAAAAGCTTTGCTGACCGAGCATGCCGAGGCAATAAAAGATTTTGATAAAGCAGTTGCCATAAACCCGGCAGAGGCTCAATTCTACCTGGAGAGGGGTATTGCCAAACTGAACCTCGGTGATCGTGATGCCTCCTGTGAAGACTGGAAAACGGCAAATGCCAAAGGTTCGAAAGATGCTTCATCCTATCAAGAAGAATATTGCCGATGACCAAATTTTTAGCTGGAATATTCTTGCTCGCTGTTGTCTCCGCTTTCGCGCAGGAAGGCGTTCTGAAAACCTTCCAGACACCCTTTTACCAGCAAATTGATAAGATACTGGTAAGCCCTGACGGAAAAACCGTGATAGCTTCAGACATATCCGGTTATGTTTTTTTCTGGAGTATTGAGGATGCTGCGCTTACCAATATTCTGCGGGCACATACCGAGCGAATAAGCGATTTATCCATTTCACCCGATGGAAAATATTTCGCAACCACAGCAGGCGGAACCGAGATCAATATCTGGGATTTTCGTTCAACTGTGCAGGTAACAAAAGTGCAGACAAAAGAACCTTGCCTTGCTCTTTCTTTCAGCGAAACCGGGGACGCTTTGTATTTCGCCAGCACCAAGGGAATCTACCGCTCAAGGATTGAGGACTTCAAAAACCCAGCAAAAATCTACGAAGCGCCATCTATAGATGCTTCCTACTCAACTGAAAAAAGTGGTGTGTTTGCAATTCATGAAACCCCAAAATTGTTATTATATAATGCCGAAGCAGGTAAATCACACGTTGTTTCGGAAATAGAAAAACCCGTTTCTGTCGCAACAAATGATGGGCTGATAGTTGTTCACGTAAGCAGCAGCGAGCTGATCCTCTTTGAGCAGAAGAAAAATTCTTTCGCAAAAGGCTCCCCCGTTTCCGTAATGCAAGGAGTAATGAATATCCCCGCCATAGTTTCTAAGGAAAATATCATCTTCATTGATAACGGTAACAGTGCTAACACATGGAACGCAGCCACTGGTGGAATAGCTAAAGCAAAAGGCCTTCCAACCAACTTGACCTCTGTTTACTATAACGGGCAAAATCTATTTACCGGAAATACAACCGGAGAGGTGGCGCTTTGTAAAATTCCTGAGACTGCCAGCAAGACAAAAAATGTACAGAACGAAAAGGTTGAGGTGAAAATGGAGCCCTCGGGTTCTGTTGAAGGCAGGCCCGTGCAGATCCGTGAATCGGCTGAAGTAAGTTCCAGTACATTTGAAATCCTGGTATGGGATGATGAAAATGTTGACGGAGATACTATCTCCCTGAGCTTTAATGGGCAACTGATTTTAGACCGTTACATGGTAACTGCAGAGAAGAAAAAAATTCAGATAACGATGGACCCTGCGCGTGACAATGTGCTTGTCATGTATGCGCACAACCTGGGAAAGAATCCTCCGAACACTGCGGCTATTTCAATAAATGATGGCACGACAACCAGAACGCTCACCTTGAAATCAGATCTGAAGAAGTGTGATGCAGTGAAATTCAAACTGAAGCAATAATCCTAATTCAGGCCAATTCTTCGTAGTACTTTTTCAAACATCCTGTAACAGCTTCAAGTGAATACTTGGTTTCAGCAAGTTTCCTCGCGTTATCAGCAATACGTTTCACCAATCCGGGATTATTTATGCAGGCTGATATTTTAGTTACAAATTCTTCAGGAGTGTTGGCTATCAGGATGTTTTCTCCTTCGATGTAGTCAATTCCTGCCGCCCCCACCGAAGTGGAAATAATTGCTCTGCCAAGTGCCAGTCCCTCAATGATCTTTACGCGTAATCCGCTTCCCGATAGTAAAGAAACCACCATGATGTCTTTTGAACTCATGTATTCAACCGCATCTTCTACTTCTCCATTCACAATCAGCCGCGTACTTTTTCGCTCAAAAAATTCCTTTGGCATTTTTCTGCCAGCAATATGAAATTCCAGTTCGGGAAATTTTTTGGAAAGCTCAGGCCACACCTTGTCGAGAAACCACTTCATCCCTATCTGATTTGGAATCCAATCCATTGCTCCGAGATGAAAAAGCTTTGGCGGATTATTTGGAATCCTGCTTACGGGATACTTTGCCAAATCAATTCCAAGTGGGATGTTAGATAAAGGTTTGACGGTTAGACTTTTTATTTTTTTATAATCGGATTCTGAGATAGTAATAATACCGTCAGCATTTTTAATTACTTCTATTTCAAATCGCTTGAGCCGTGTTGCAAGCAAGCCCATATAAAACTTCCTCAGAACATTCCTTTCTTCTTTGGCAGTTGTACTCCATACTTCATGTTCAATATTGTGAAGGCGAAGAACGATCCTGGCATTTGAATGCTTGCGAATAAGAGTATGGTAAACCATTGGAAAAATGGTTTCCATCTGTATAACATCAAACTTTTCTTTTTCAAGAAGCGACTTCAGCTTTCCAGCAACTTCCGGTGAATAGAATCTTTGAACGTGATAAGATTCCGAGGAGAAAAGATTCAAAAATGCGTCCCACCTTTTCAATCTCAGATCAACATTGGCAAAATGCAGATGGATTTTTCCTTTCAGGTCTTCAGGCCAGTCAGATTCAGTTGCTGCATGTTTATAGGAAACCATGCTCAGCACGGTAACATCGTATCCATTTCGCAAGAGGCAGCGCGTCATGTTTCCCATGGCGATTGCTCCGCCATCCGCAGCAGGGAAAGGAGGCTTGTTACAGAACTGCAGAATTTTCATCAACGGAAATTACTTTTCCTTTTCGCTTATCGGATACCACGTCCTGTCCGCCATCAACTTCACCGAACCCGTGTAAGACTTGTAGGGTATTTTCTTGCCCCACTCCCAAGGTCCTATCATCGAAATGACAAAAGACGAGTCAGCTCTTTCATACATGTGGTATATCTCTCCCGGAACGGGAACGAAGTTTATGTCCGCCTCATAAACCCTTTGAGAGAACGCTACCTTCTCTTTGATGCGATTTGCTTGTCTCAGCAGCAATTCTACCTGCTCCCGAATTTGATTAAGCTGCATTTCAGCTTGCTCTTCTACAGTGGCAAGAGAAGAACCTTTTAATCCTTTCTTATCTATCGGGGCAATTACCGAGCTGCCCACCGTGTGAGGATAAGGCATGGTGTGGGGATTCAGCGCGACCTTATCCTTATCAATAGGATTTTTGAACTCTTCGCTTTTTTTCTTTTTTGACGGCTTCTTCATTGGCTTCACAAAAATAGCGGTTTGCCTATGCTACCCCTTTGTATTTCCCCTAAAAGAGGAAACGCCCGCGCACAAATGAAGCCGGTTCATTTTTATAAGCCAAATTCTATCCTAATTTGCAGGAAATTTTATTAGATGGCAGAAAAGATGTATTACTCCGCTTATCTGCAGCTTGACAAAATACTAAATGCGCAATCCCCGGAAAGCGACAAATTGAAAAAGCCTGCTCATGATGAGATGTTGTTCATTATCACTCACCAGGTTTATGAGCTTTGGTTCAAACAGATTCTTCATGAGCTAAAATCAGTCCAGCAAATTTTTAAAAACCCAATAAACGATAACTCACCTTCCATGCAAATAGCTGTTCACCGGCTAAAGCGTATCGTGACCATCCTGGGGCTAACTGTGGAACAGATCAATGTGATGGAAACCATGACCCCGCTTGATTTTCTTGATTTCAGAAATCTTCTGCGACCAGCGTCTGGCTTTCAGAGTTATCAATTTAAGGTGATTGAAGCGATGCTGGGATTGAGAATGGACGACCGGTTTGCCGGAAAGTATTACCTATCGCAGCTTAAGCCGAATCATATCAAGCTGATTTCACAGGCTGAAAAAGAAAAGTCATTGCTCGATTTAATTGGTAAATGGCTTGAGCGAATGCCATTCTTTGATTCATTATTTTGGCAAAATGAAATACCTGCCGGGAATAATTTCGAACATGTTTTCTGGAAGAAATATATAGAAGCCTACCGAAAGAGCCTGATCAGCGTTGAAAAGGAAAACCTTGAGGCGTTTGAGAAAACTTTTTTCCATGAAGATGACAAAAACAGAAAGTTAAGCGCACAAGCCAGCAGGTCCGCTTTATTCATCATGCTTTACAGGGATTATCCCTTGTTGCAGCATCCGTTTCAACTACTGAGCACTTTGCTTGATATTGATGCGCTGCTGGCAGCATGGCGTTACCGGCACATGAGCATGGTGCAGCGGATGATCGGCACACGTGTTGGAACGGGCGGCAGCAGCGGTCGCGATTACTTAAAATCTGCTTTAGACAAACATTATGTCTTTACCGAGATTGCAGCATTGAGTACATTCCTGATTGAAAGAAACCGGCTACCGAAACTTAGCTCAGAATTGGAGAAGCATTTGGGGTTTGTGAAAAATTGAGAGGCATTGGAAAATGCTAAATGCATTGCCACCAAGGCACAAAGACACTAAGAATACAGCTTTGCGCCTTCGCGTCTTTGTGGCAATAATTTTAAATCATCTTAATAATCAGAATAGTTGTCAAGGTGATAGATACTGCGAGTTTCATAAAAGTCGCAGCCAAAAATCCAACGAACGACCCGAGCCCTGATTTGAGAGCGCTTTCAAATTGCTTTCCTGCAACCAAGTCACCAATGATCGCTCCCAGCAATGGACAGATGATGATGCTTACAAAGCCAAACGGAGAAAATATCAAACCTACAACCAATCCGATTATTCCACCCCAAACACCCTGTTTGGTGCCTCCGAATTTCTTTGTAGCAAAAGCGGGAACAGTGTAATCAAGAATCGCGACTACTACCACCACTACGAGCGTCACTACTAAAAAAGTTGTGCTGAATACGTCTCCCTTTACAAAGTGATAGAGCAATATTGCCGCATACGATATAGGTGGACCGGGAAGCGCTGGAAGGATGCATCCCAGAATTCCAATGCCGCTTAACAGCAGCACCGCGAAAATCAAAAGTATTGATGCGTAGTCCATTTTAAGTTTACAACACCTCCATAATAGTTCTAAATGCAATAAACTTATCTCCAAAACGCTGCTTATGGTCTTGCTGCAAGGCTGGAGCAAACTCTTTCTGATACGATGCAAAGTCCTCTGCGCTCTTACATAAATATTGAATTGCAAAAGTTTTTCCGTCTGATTCATCTTGTTCCAAGAGTCTGCACATTTTATATTCTGTGAACAAACCTGTATTCATTACATCCGGGATATGAACTTCCTTCATCCAAATGGCCCACTCCACTTCTATCTCCGGTGAAACTTTTACTGTGACATTATATAAGATCATCGTGCTAAAGCTATTCAAAAAAATTTATTGGGACATAAACCAAAAAAGGAAACCCGAAAGGTCCTTCCTCCCGGGTTTCCCAAACAACTGGTTATGAAAAGATTTGATGCTAAACAAAGCCTTTTGATTTTCACAAAAAAACTAATTGGCTTACCTGCTCGGCTTGATAGACGAGAAGCCCTTTACATCCGATGAAATTTCAGGCAGCCCTTTATACAATATCTCGCTTGCCCCGGCCGCCTCTGCATCGAGTTTATCGGTTGCATTCACTTCAGCCTTACTCGCACCATTAACATCTATCGTACAATTCGATACTTCGTAGTCAAAAGCCTTAAGCTTTGAAGCCCCTCCAGCTTCCACTTGCATGACCTTGCCATTTCCGCTCAGCTTCACTTCGGAGGCACCGTTGATATCAAGCTCAAGCTTTTCCGCATCCACATCAATTGTTGCTTTACTCGCACCGTTCACTTCAAGATTTATTTCCTTTTCCTCAAAGCCGCTTATGCGGGTGATATTGGCTCCCGAAATAACCGCTTCGGTCAATGAAGGCATCGTCACGTAAATAGTCCCTTTGTCCCTGCCGAAGAAAGATCGGAAATCCTTAAAGCTGATCTTCAACTCACTTCCGCTTTTGTCAATATCCAGATTGTCAACGAAGCGCTGGTTGCCGTCAGCATAAACCTTGAATGTTTTTCCTTTTTTTATTTCGAGATTGAAAACGCCCTCGGCCTTCACTGATTCAAAATCAACAAGGTTCAGTTCCCGTGCCGCCCTTCCATGCGGAGCATAGGATTCTTCACTCAACTCATCACAATCCATGCAAGTCAAACCTACGGGCAGCATCGTCCACACATGCCCGATCATATCTCTGTCGTAAGTATCGGTCACGTTTTGTACGTCATAAATAATATCCGCAACTCCTCTCCCAAGCAACACTGATTTCCCTTCTGGAACTTTTAATATAAGTTTCACCTGCTGACCGCGAAAATGATCCTGTAGTGGAAATTTGAAATGAGAATCAAACATAAGGATGGAATCCTGCTGGCCAACTTTGTATTCAATGGATTCGGCACGTTCGTACGCGCGTGATTTGCTTCTCCCTTGTGATTCTTGTTGCTTCACTAATTGAAATTCATCGGTGAGACTTTTCTTGATATCCAGTTTTACCCTGCCTGAAATAAAAAAAGCGGAATCATCATGGCCGAAGTATCCTTCCTCGAAAAATTCTTGAAAATCAATATTCTTAGGATGATCTCCATTAAGACTTCCGAGAATAAGCGTATCTCCTGCGGGCTGAAACACAGGAATTTCCTCTCTCACGGTTTCTGAAACTATGAAATCAGATGCCGTTTTTGCCGAAACAAAAATGACCAGCACCAAGCCTACCAGCCAAAGCCCTAATACACTTATTCCTAAACCTTTAATCCTTGTGCGCCCCCCAAGCAGAATCCTGAAACCTGCATATACAAGCAGCAAAGCGGGAATCCCAACAAACAATAGCAAGCCTGTCAATCCCAGAAACATCAGCAATTTGCTGGTGAAGATCAGTGGGTAGAGCAAGCCAAGGGGAATATTCGTCATTGAAACCGGCAGAGCCAATGCGACAATGAACGAGATGATGAACAACACCCCAACAATGATCAAAATCACAGCCGCAAGCCTGATGAAGAATTTGATCGCAAAGACAACTACATTGATGATAAGATCAACCAATCGTTCAAAAACGTTCCGGGCCTTTCGCGCTCCCTGCCCTGAGTTGATATTTTCAAATCGATCTTTTAAATCCTTCAGATCTTCCTTGATTGTTTTTTCAATGTTTGAAATATTGATGTTCTCTCCGCGCATCTGCAACTTTTCAGAAGCATTTCGTGCCTGTGGAATGATAATACAGAGAATAATATATATGAGTACCGGGCTACCAAAACCAACCAACACAGCAATTACAAAAAGTAGCCGCATCCAGATCGGATCGCTGATGCCCAGGTAGGTTGAAATGCCGGCACAAACTCCCGCAACAACCTTATCGTCCGGATCGCGGAACAGCCTTCTTGATACTTTGCCTTGTGGCTGAGATTTTTCTTCCTCGTCAAGAACAGATTCGAAATCCTCCGGCCGGCCCATGGCTTTCATCACCTCTTCGATATCCTGCAAGGTGATCACCTCTTTTCTGTCGTTCAGCCTTTCATTGAACATTTCCGCGATACGCGCTTCAATATCGGCAATGATCTCCTGCCCGCCATCGGAAGTTGCAAAGCGACTCCGGATTGATTCAAGATAATTTTTCAGCTTATCATAAGCCTGCTCGTCAATCTGAAAAACCTGCCCGTTTAGGTTTATAGAAATTGTCTTGTTCATCTGCAAATAATTTGTTTTTTAATGGTCAGATGGAACCAACGCGATGTTATGCTCTTTGAGTGCGCCTTAAAACGTGTTGGTTTCATATCTATGGGTTAAGATTTTTTTCTGTTTTTAATTGACACTTTTACCGCGTAATCCAACTCCTTCCACGTTTCATCCAGTTCATTCAAAAATTTTTTACCCAGCACAGTGAGCTTATAATATTTACGCGGTGGCCCGGAAGTGCTCTCTTTCCATTCGTAGCTGAGCATGCCGCTGTTCTTTAGCCGCGTAAGCAAGGGATAAAGCGTCCCTTCAACAACCAACAATCGCGCATCCTTCAGCACCTCAAGAATATCCGAAGCATAAACTTCTTCCTCACCGGAGATGACGGAAAGAATACAATATTCCAGTATCCCTTTCCTCATCTGTACTTTTGCGTTATCGAGATTCATAAGTATCCTCCTTTAGATGCAATGCAAAGATATATACAAAACTTAGTACTATGCAACACATAGTACCATGTTTTTGACACATGCAGCTCTAACTCGCTGATTTACAGTAAGAAAAAATTTATAAGAGCAGTTATCCCCTCAGAACACTTTGCAAGAAAAAAGGAAAACTATTTAATGCGCCTCCAGCCAATTCCTACCCACACCCATGTCCACTACAATGGGGACATCCAGTTTCAGCGCATGCTTCATGCATTGGTCAATGATATGTTCGGTTTCCTGCAGCTCATCTTTTTGAATATCAAAGACCAGTTCATCATGAATCTGCAGGATCATTTTTGATTTAAGATCCTTCTTTGCAAACTGCTGATGGATATGGATCATCGCGATCTTTATCATATCGGCAGCGGAACCTTGAATAGGAGTATTGATGGCATTGCGCTCGGCAAAACCCCGCACGGTGAAATTCTTTGAATTGATGTCGGGCAGATGGCGCCTTCGGCCCATGATGGTTTCCGCATAACCCAGCTTCTTTGCTTTGGCAATTGCTTCATCCATGAACCGCTTGATGCCGGGAAATTGTGTGAAGTACTGATTGATGATCTCTGCTGCTTCTTTGCGCGGCATGCCTGTACGTTGTGCCAGTCCGAAGGCTGACATACCGTACATTAAACCAAAGTTTACCATCTTGGCATTACTTCGCATCTCGCGCGAAACCAACTGGATAGGCACATTATAAACACGGCTAGCAGTTGCTGCATGAATATCATGCCCGTCCTTAAATGCCTGAAGCAGATTCTCATCACCGCTTATTGCAGCAACTAATCTTAGTTCGATTTGAGAATAGTCGGCCGAAAGCAAAACGTGATTATCATCACGAGGGATAAATGCCTTCCTGATCTCGCTTCCCCGATCTGTTTTTATAGGAATGTTCTGGAGGTTTGGATTCGCAGAACTCAGTCTTCCTGTTGCCGCAACGGCCTGATTAAAGCTTGAATGAATGCGATGCGTGTGTGGATTCACGTGCAGCGGAAGCGCATCAACATAGGTTGATTTCAATTTCACTAATCCGCGATACTCAAGGATCTTTTTTGCTATGGGAAATTCTTTTTGAATGAGTGTAAGCACTTCCTCACCGGTGCTGTACTGTCCCGTTTTTGTTTTTTTCCCTTCGTAAGGGATCTTCATTTTATCAAACAGCACCTCTCCCAATTGCTTGGGAGATTCAAGGTTGAATTCAGCATCAGCCTCAGCAAAAATCTCTCCCTTAAGCCTGACGACCTCTTTTTCCATTTCCACCGAGAAATCTTCAAGGAAGGGAACGTCAATCGTGATACCTTCAAACTCCATATCCGCCAGAACATTGATGAGCGGAATTTCCACGTCATAAAAGAGCTTCTGATAATGCTGCTCTTTCATCAGCGGTTCAAATTCTTTTTTGAGTTGCAGAGTGATGTCAACCGCTTCCACCGATTTATCCTTCACCGCTTCAAGGTCAGGAAAAAGCTCCTGCGGTTTTTTCTTCTCCGATTCACCGGTGCCGAGCAGCGTGTAGCCGAGATAATTTTCCGACAGCAGATCGAGCCGGTGGCGCGCATCTCCGTCAATCACGTAATGCGCGATCATAGTATCAAACAAATGCCCCTGCACCTCGATACCCGCACGTTTCAACGCGAGGATATCGAATTTGATATCATGGGAAATCTTGGCTTTCCTGCTGTCTTGCAATGCTTCCTTTACCTCTGGCGGAAATTCAGAAGTGATCACAACATGATAGCCTTCGTGCGGTTCAAAAGAAAAAGAGATGCCGGTGATCTTTGAGTTATTCGGATCGGGATTGTTTGTTTCTACTTTGAAAGAAATGAAATGAGCGTGTTTCAATTTTTGGATAAGGTCATCGTATGCATTTCCTTCATCCGCCAACACATATTTGTGCTTTGTATTCCCGATATTTTTTCCATGAGCAACTTCCTTCTTTTCCGCTTTTTCAGCGCCCTTTACAAATTGGTCTCCTTTGATATTTACAGAGTACTCCTCCCCGAGAATGCGCTTGCCGAGGTTACGGAATTCCAGTTCGGCAAAAATCTCTGCGAGCTTTTCCTTATCAGGCTCGCTCAGAGAATATTCTTCTTCATGCACTTCAATGGGCAGGTCGGTAATAATCGTTGCCAGGAGCTTTGATATGCGTGCATCATCTGCATGCTGCTCGATCTTCTCACGCATTTTCCCTTTTACCTTGTCTGTGTTCTCCAGCAAATTCTCAATGCTGCCAAATTCCTTAAGCAGCTTGATTGCTGTTTTTTCACCTACACCTTTTATTCCCGGTATATTATCTACACTATCGCCCATCAAACCGAGAATATCAATCACCTGCATTACGTCATCAATCTCCCATTTTGCTTTTATCTCCGCTTCACCATAGATCTCCTCTGGTTTACCGCGAAATGAAGGCTTGTAAATTTTTACTTTTTCCGAAACCAATTGCCCGAAGTCTTTATCAGGAGTCACCATGAAAACTTCATAGCCATCCTTCTCGGCTTTTTTTGCGATGGTGCCGATAATATCATCCGCCTCATAGCCATCATATTCCAGGATCGGAATTTTCATGGCTTTCAGAATTTCCTTGATCCATGGGATAGAAGTTTTAATGTCCTCGGGAATTGCCTGGCGGTTGGCTTTATATTCGGCATAAACAGAATCGCGCTGAGTCGGAGCGAATGTGTCGAAAGCCACCGCGACATGTGTAGGCTTCTCCTGGTTCAGCATCTTCATCAAACTATCCGTGAAAACGGAAATTGCCGTTGTGTTCATCCCTTTGGAATTGTAAAGGAAATTATCGCCCAACCCATAGTATGCCCGGTAGATGAGCGCCATAGCATCAAGCAGGAACAGCTTCTTTAAAGCTTTGTCAGACATGCCGACTAAAATAATCCATTCAAAACAGCCAATTATAAATAATTTTGAAAGCCAAAATTTTAATGCAGATGAAAATTCAACTCAGACTTTTGATCCTGTCGGCAGCAGTAATGCTGCTAAGCTCGTGCGGATATAATAAAATGGTTACGCTGCAAGAAGATGTGGGAAAGCAATGGGCTAATGTAGAGGGCGCATACCAAAGGCGGGCTGACCTGATTCCCAATCTTGTGAACACGGTGAAAGGAGTCGCCAATTTCGAACAGCAGACCTTGACGGCTGTGATCGAAGCGAGATCGAAAGCAACCAGTATTACAGTTGATCCCGACAAGCTTACTCCCGAATCAATTCAAAAATTCCAGGAAGCGCAGGGTGAATTGTCAGGTGCGTTGTCAAGGTTGTTGGTGGCGGTGGAACGTTATCCTGAATTGAAAGCCACTCAGAATTTTTTGGAACTGCAATCACAATTAGAGGGGACTGAAAACAGAATTAATGTCGAGCGCAGAAAATTCAATGAATCAGTTCAGGCCTATAATTCTTACATCCGCCAGATACCGCAGGTGATCTATTCCGGTTGGTTTGGATTTGAAAAGAAAGGTTACTTCGAAGCAGATGCCGGAGCGGAAAAGGCGCCTAAAGTAGAATTCTGATCATGCCCTCTGCCAAAGACCTTCTGACAACTGAACAGCAGGAACAAGTCATCAAGGCTATTCAGCAGGCTGAAGACCTAACTTCAGGCGAGATAAGAGTGCACATTGAGGAAAGTACCAGAAGAGACGGACTGTTGCGTGCCGAAGAGATCTTTACCAAACTGGGTATGCATAAAACCGAAGACAGAAATGGCATTCTCATTTATGTCGCGGTGAAAGATCACAAGCTGGCAATCATTGGCGACAAAGGCATTAATGATTTAGTAGGGACAAACTTCTGGGATGATGAGAGAGATGTGATGGTTGAGCATTTCAAAAAAGGTGAATACGCGGAAGGGTTGATCAAGGCGATCGGGCTGATTGGCATTGAACTGAAAAAATATTTTCCCCGTAAGAAGCAGGATGCTAACGAACTGCCCGATGAAATTTCCTTTGGTCCGAAATGAAAGTGCGCTTAGCTCATAACATCCTTTTCAGTCTGTCGTGTTTGCTGCTCAGCGCTTCTTATGCTTTTGCCGATGATTTTCCCGCCAAGCCCAGTCCGCCCCGTCTCGTCAATGACTTTGGCGGATTCTTATCCGGTGCTGAAACAGCAAAGCTTGAAAACAAGCTGGTTGACTTTGACAAAAAGACTTCTACCCAAATTTCCATTGTAACCATCAAGTCGCTTGGCGGTTATGATATTGCCGATTATACCGCGCAGCTCGGTGAGAAATGGGGCGTAGGAAGAAAAGGAAAGGACAATGGCGCGCTGATCCTTGCCTCAAAAGATGACCGGGAAGTTTTTATCGCAACGGGCTATGGAATGGAGAGCATCGTCACTGATGCGCTCTCGAAAAGAATAGTGGAGAATTACATCGTCCCGAATTTCCGGCAGGGAAATTTTTATGAAGGGTTTGATGAAGCTACCGATGTCATCATGCAGCTTTCCACAGGAGAGTTCACCGCTGACGATGTCAATGGAAGCGGAGTTCAGATCAACAAAACCTTTCTCATCATTCTGATAATCATTGTAATTATCATGATCATCATTTCCTCGCGGATGCGCCATACCCATTATACCTACACCGGACGCGGAAGGTCACGAAGCTCCGGCTGGGGCGGCCCCTGGATTGGTGGTGGTGGATTTGGTGGAGGCAGTTGGGGAGGAGGCGGTGGCGGCTTCGGTGGGTTTGGAGGTGGCGGATTTGGCGGTGGTGGTGCAGGGGGAAGGTGGTGATCGATACTAGCGAGGCTTTGTTGTCTTAGCCACTTTAGTTACATTTGGAATAACCACCATGAAATTTTACAGAAGGATTTTTCTAATCCTTTTTTGCCTGCCCTTTCTGGTTGCCGGGCAAACGAACAGCGAACGAGAAGTCAGCCTGAAAGCAAATCTGCTCACTTACCGGTTTTATCTCAATGATGATGAAGATCCCTATGGGCTCGAATATATAATTCCCGGACGATTTGAATTTCCATCATTCGCAGTTGTTGTGAAGGACAAAAAGAATAACATCCATGACTTCGAGATTCTAAATTTCCATTGGTGGAAACACAAACCGGCTAACTCATACACTCAACGAGTTTACTCCTTTCAGGCAGGGTACTCTTACCTATGGAGCTTTTTAAAAAAAAGAAAAAAGAACCTGCCCATTCAACAACCATTTATAGGAGCGGGCGTAGGATTTTTATATCAAAATGTGTTCAATGAACCAACAGATCATAATTCCTTTCCGTTGCATTATGACATTCTGAATGCCTATATTCAGCTAATTCCTGGAATAAATTATCAACCTACAAAAAGAGTTTATCTTCAATTCACCATTCCTCTGTCATGGTTAGTTTATGGCTATCAAAAAACATACGTAGACAATCCCACCCTGACCGAAGAAGCAAAAACAGAGGAACAATCAAGGCGTCAGGTTGTATGGTATTTCCCTGAACGGATCGGGCTACGCTTAGCAGTTGGCTATATCTTTTAAGCTTCGAGCAAATCCAGCACCTGCTGGGACGAATTAGCGGTATCTACCTTTGTGATGATCTTTTCGATCTTTCCGGTTTCGGAGATGATGAAAGTGGTGCGGTTGGTGCCCATGTATTTTCTTCCAACAAACTCACAGTCACTTCAAACACTGCATCTGCTGGACTGATTTCGGAAGAAAGCCTTCCCAACAAAAAAACTCTCCGATTAATCATAAACATCCTTTCTATGGGCGATTGCAATAACCAAAACGGTAACGACTTCATCCATGATCTCAAACAGCACCCGATAAGCCGCAACCCTGATCCGGTAAGTATTCTCGTAGCCTTTTAATTTTTTTACACCATGCGGGCGTGGATTTTCCGCAAGCCGGGCGATGTGCGCTACAATGTTTTTGTAATGCGATTTGGGAACCTCAGCGAGATCTTTTTCTGCCGACCTCGTGAAGATAATGCGATAGCTCATTTCTCTTTCCGCCTGATGCCATGCTTCCGGTCTAATTTCTTCACTACATCCTCAAACGGAACAGTAGGTTCAGTTTTCCTTTGTTCAATGATTAAATGGTCTAACAAGTCCTCAACGATTTCGTGCAACTCGCTGTCAAGGCGTTTCAGGTCAAGCGTAATCTTCCTTATTTGCCCGTCTTTGGTTTTATCCAATGTAACACCGGATATTTTAGTCATACTACTGTTTTATTCAAAGATAGGGACTACGCCCGCTAATATCAACTTTTCAGATAGCCATCAAATCCAGCACCTGCTGTGTCGAATTAGATGTATCCACTTTTGTGATGATCTTTTCGATCTTACCGGTTTCGGAGATGATGAAGGTCGTGCGGTTGGTGCCCATGTATTTTCTTCCCATAAAACTTTTCTCACCCCACACGCCATAGTCATTCACAATCTTTTTCTCATCATCGGCAAGCAGCGTGAACGGCAGGTTGAATTTCTCAATGAACTTCTGATGCGACTTTTCATCATCGGTGCTCACCCCTACCACTTCAAAACCTTTTTTCTTAAGCGATGAATAGTTGTCACGGAAGTTGCAGGATTCTTTCGTGCAGCCGGGCGTGTCGTCTTTGGGGTAGAAATAGAGGATCACCTTCTTCCCTTTGTAATCCGTGAGAGAAACAGGTTTGCCGTTCTGGTCTTTGCCTTTAATTGCCGGGGCTTTATCGCCTTCTTTGAGTTTCATTGGAAATAGTTTGTTGTTTGTGGTGTGCGTTTGTCGTTGCTTATATAAATATCACTTCCCAAAACTACAAACTACGAACAACAAACTACAAACGCTTAAATCAACGAAAGAACTTTACTTGGTAGGTTGATTCATTCCCCACTTCATCAACAACAGTAAGAACCAACTCATGTTCTCCTGCCACAACACGCTCATCAAAAAAATAAGTCAGCAGGTCGTTTTTTTCGTCATATTCCATAAGTATCCACTTGCCGTCAACTGTCCCGCGATAATTTATAATCCCTGAAAGGTCATCGGTTATTTTGATTTGAATTGACTGAAGGGTTGACATGTTTTTGGTATTGAAGATATTTACCGGCTGTATTTTCGGAGGCGTGGTGTCAATTACTATGTAATATCTACCGAAATCCCTTACTCGAGCCTTTAGAAAGGCTCCATCCCACGTTGATTCTGCCGGCTCGGGTTCGGGGTCTTTTGTTTCGCGAATAATAACCGCCTTGTTTACCAATGCTTCAGGCAAACCGGATGGCCTGATGTAAATGGTGAAATACTGATGTGCGGGTTCTTCTTCTGAATGAATTTGATGGATTCCAGAAAATACTTTCCCGGCAACAGGTTCGCTGATTCTCTCGTAATTGAAATAAACCGAATCATAGCAAGTATTCTTGGGAATCGCAACCCTGATCTCATCATTCCGGAATAGATTGTCCCTGCGATGATCAAATATGGTATCATATACCAGCGAAGAAAAATCCGGAGTTGAACCTGCCTTATCGTTGCGGATGAAGAAATCCAGCACAGAGGTATTGCCATTGAAGTCTTTTGCAATGATCGAGATTTTGCCGGTTGAATTTTCCTCTATCGTAAGAATCCCATTGTTCGCAACGACATCATAAAAACTAAAATAGTTTCCTGGAAGCTTATGCAGGCGGTGCACTTTTATATTCTCTCTTTCGCCAAGTCCATAATCCCTTTGAGCCAGAGCGTATCTCGTTTCCGAAAAAGAAACTCTATCCATCGCAAAGCGGTAAAATATTTTTCCGTTCACACTTGCCGTTAACTCGTAAACACCATTCTGGCCTGAGCCATTGCCGTCATAGGCGTTTATACCGAAACCCACTTTCCGAAATCCCACAACAACAGTATCCTTGTATAGGGCATAACCTCCACCACGTTTTACAATTCTCTCCCTCAGCGGGAACAATCTCCCTTTGCTTTCATTCAAATCGTAGATGTATAAATCCTTCATCAGAGGAGCATCATCATCTTTCACTTTTTCCATGAATGCAAGCGGGTTCAATGGATGCTCGGTTTTTGTTTCCCGTATCTCAAAATGCAGGTGAGGTGCAGATGACCGGCCTGAATTGCCTGAAAGCGCGATCACTTCTCCTTTTTGAACGGTGATCACACCTGCCGGGAAATATTCATCCACCTCAAAGCTTTCTTTT
>CAYOYI010000014.1:0-20740 GCA_964408105.1 uncultured Chitinophagaceae bacterium
TAACGTATGGATTTATCATCATTAAAACCTGCAGCAGGATCGGTTAAGCGCAACGTAAAGCGGCTTGGAAGAGGTCAGGGCTCTGCACGTGGCGGCACTTCCACAAAAGGTCACAAGGGTGCTCAATCACGTTCAGGCTATAAATCGAAAGTAGGGTACGAAGGCGGTCAGATGCCACTGCAGAGAAGAGTGCCCAAGTTCGGTTTCAAAAATATTTTCCGTATAGAGTACAAGGCGTTGAACCTTGATACGCTCCAAAAATTAGTGGATAAGCACAAGTTCAAAAAACTTGATCTGGAAACATTGAGGAAAAACGGCATTATTTCAGGCTCCGCAAAGCTCAAGATTTTGGGCAGAGGAGAGCTGAAAACCAAACTCGATGTTGAGGCGCATTCTATCAGCGCTTCGGCAAAAGCATCGGTTGAAAAAGCTGGAGGGACAGTAACCCTGGTCAAATAAATGAAAGGACTCTTTACGACATTGAAAAACATATGGCAGATTGAAGATCTGCGTTACCGCATCCTGGCTACGCTCGGCTTTGTGCTGATTTACCGTGTCGGTTCTTTTGTGGTCCTTCCGGGAATAAATCCTGAAAGACTCGATGCGTTGGCAGAGCAAGGCTCCGGTGGAATTTTGGGTTTGGTAAATCTGTTTGCCGGAGGCGCTTTCTCACGCGCATCCGTGTTTGCGCTGGGTATCATGCCTTACATCTCTGCATCTATTGCAATTCAGTTGTTGACTCTGGCAATTCCTTACTTTCAGAAGTTACAGAAAGAAGGTGAAAGCGGCAGGCGACAAATTAATCAGATCACTCGCTGGCTTACCGTTCTTATCACCGGAGCACAAGCATCAGGCTATGTGATCAACTTAAAATTCATGGCTGGTGATGCAATCGTTATTAGTGAGGGGCTATTCTGGTTATCAACAGTTGTTGTGCTTATTGCGGGAACGATTTTCGTGATGTGGCTTGGTGAAAAAATCACGGATAAAGGAATTGGAAATGGAATTTCCCTCATAATCATGATCGGAATTATTGCGCAGCTTCCATTTGCGCTTACAGCCGAGGTTTCTTCCAGAATGACCGAAGGAGGCGGATTGGTCCCATTCCTTATTGAGATAGCAGTACTTGTGGTGGTGGTGATTGCCGTGATTGCTCTTGTGCAGGCTACCAGGAGAATTCCTGTCCAATACGCGAAGCGAATTGTCGGGAATAAACAATATGGCGGTGTTCGCCAATATTTGCCGTTGAAGGTGAATGCTGCCGGTGTGATGCCGATCATTTTCGCCCAGGCGCTGATGTTTCTGCCTGCTACAATTGCACAGTTTATTCCCTCTACTTTTGAAACCACAACAGGATTCCTCGGCACCTTCAGTGACTACACATCTGTGCCATACAATATAGCTTACTTCCTGCTTGTGATCTTGTTCACTTATTTCTATACGGCCATCATTGTTAATCCAATGCAATGGGCTGATGATTTGAAAAAGAATAATGGTTTCATTCCGGGAGTTAAGCCCGGGAAGAATACAGCGGAATTTATTGATGCGGTGATGTCCAGAATTACTTTACCCGGGGCGATTTTCCTGGGTCTGGTTGCAATTCTCCCGGCATTCGCTCAAGGGGCTGGAGTAAATACCCAGTTTGCAATTTTCTTTGGTGGAACGTCATTGCTGATTTTGGTGTCTGTTGTTTTGGATACCCTGCAGCAGGTAGAAAGTCATTTATTGATGCGTCACTATGACGGATTGACCAAAACCGGAAGAATTAAAGGTCGGCAATCGGTTGGTGCGAGTATGTAAAATGATTTACTACAAGACACCGGAAGAAATAGAGTTAATCAGGGGTTGTTCTTTACTTGTTTCAAAAACACTGGCTGAAGTTGCGAAGCTTTTGAAGCCCGGAGTTACTACCATCCGATTGGACAAGGTAGCAGAAGAGTTCATCAGAGATCATGGTGCTGAGCCGGCTTTCAAGGGATATAAGAATTATGCTTATACTCTTTGTACTTCAGTGAATGAGCAGGTGGTGCATGGTTTACCTTCCAAAAGGGAACTTTTGCCGGGCGATGTGGTTTCCGTTGACTGTGGAGTTAAAAAACATGGATTTCTCAGCGACACAGCCTATACGTTTGCGATTGGCGAAGTGAGTGAGCAGATCGCAAAGTTGCTGGCTGATTCCAAAGACGCCTTGTTTGTCGGAATTGAAAAAGCTGTAGCAGGCAACCGTGTCGGGATATCAGCTATGCCATTCAGAATTATCTGGAGAAAGAAAGGAACTATCATTTGGTTAGGGAACTGGTGGGTCATGGCATTGGCAAGAGTTTGCATGAAGATCCTGAAGTGCCCAATTACGGCAGACGGGGTACGGGAGCGATGATGAAAGAGGGGCTGGTGATAGCAATTGAGCCGATGGTGAATATTGGTACCCAGAAGGTAGTGCAGGAAAATGACGCATGGACGATCAGAACGGCTGACAGGTCAATTTCAGCGCACTACGAACTGATGGTGGCGGTGAGGAAAAATAAAGAAGCCGATTTACTTTCAACTTTTGCCTTTATTGAAGAAGAAGTTGTTAAGAACAAGAATTTAAAACCGATTGCAGGTCGGAAAGAAATACTTGCAAACTGAATGGCTAAACAGGATTTGATAAAGCAGGATGGAACAATTGCAGAAGCTCTGTCAAATGCTATGTTCAGAGTAAGGTTGGAGAATGGCCATGAGATTATTGCGCATATCTCAGGTAAAATGAGAATGCACTATATAAAGATTTTGCCGGGTGATAAGGTGGCAATTGAAATGTCGCCATATGACTTGTCAAAGGGAAGAATAACATACAGGTACAAGTAAAGAGAAAAAGAGTAAAGTAACCAGAAACAAGAAACCAGAAACCAGAAAATGAAAGTAAGAGCATCAATTAAGAAAAGAAGCGTGGATTGCAAGATTGTAAAACGCAAGGGGAGGCTGTATGTCATCAACAAGAAAAACCCCCGATTCAAGCAGCGTCAGGGATAATTCAATAATCAATTGGAAAATAAAAAATAAAAAATAGCAAGTGGCACGTATAGCAGGAATTGATTTACCAAGGCAAAAAAGAGGCGTAATCGCCCTTACCTACATTTATGGTTTGGGAACGAGCAGCGCCCGGAAAATCCTCTCCAAGGCCGGTGTGGACGAAAGCACCAAGGTTGAAGACTGGACCGATGAAAACATCAATGAGGTTAGAAAAGTCATTAACGATGACTTTAAGGTGGAAGGAGCTTTGCGCTCTGAAGTGCAGTTGAACATCAAGCGCCTGATGGATATTGGCACCTACAGGGGAATACGTCATCGCAAGGGGCTTCCGGTCAATGGCCAGCGCACAAGAACAAATGCGCGCACCAGAAAAGGAAAGAGAAAGACCGTGGCAGGAAAGAAAAAAGCGCCTTCAGGTAAATAATAACTAATCGCAAACAAGTAAACGATAAAATGGCAAAGACAAAGAAAAAAGGAGTTAAAGTTGACCCTGAAGGCAAAATATACATCCAGGCCAGCTTTAACAATATCATCATCACTTTCACTAATAACCAGGGACAAGTTGTTGCATGGTCATCAGCTGGGAAATGTGGTTTCAAGGGTTCTAAGAAAAACACCCCTTATGCCGCGCAGGTGGCAGCTTTGGATGCCGCAAAGAAGGCTTACGATGCAGGCATGAGAAGGGCCGAGATTATCGTGAAAGGCCCGGGTGCCGGCAGGGAGTCTGCTATAAGAAATATTCACACGGCAGGAATTGCTGTCTCGATGATCAGGGATAGAACGCCAATTCCGCACAATGGCTGTCGTCCGCCCAAAAGAAGAAGAGTTTAAAGTTTTCACGTCAAAAGAATTATGGCAAGATATACCGGACCAAGAACAAAAATTGCACGCAAATTCGGAGAAGCGATCTTCGGCTTTGATAAGACTTTTGAAAAGAAGAATTATCCTCCTGGTCAGCATGGCGCTTCCAAGAGAAGAAAGACCACTTCCGAATATGGCCTGCAGCTAAAGGAAAAGCAGAAAGCCAAGTCAACCTATGGATTGTTAGAAAGGCAGTTTTTGAATACTTTCAAAAAAGCCAGCAGCAAAAAAGGGGTAACGGGTGAAAACCTGCTCCAGCTTCTGGAGGCAAGGCTCGATAACACCGTTTATCGTTTGGGAATTTCTCCAACGAGAAGAGGAGCAAGACAGCTCGTTTCTCACAAGCACATTCTCGTTAACGACAAAGTGGTGAACATTCCCTCTTATTCGCTTCGTCCGGGTGACACGGTGAGTGTTCGTGAAAGGTCGAAAGCGATTCCCGGCATCACCGACAGCTTGTCAAAAAAAGGAAAAACATTTAGCTGGCTGGTGTGGGATGACAATGAGATGAAGGGAAAATTTGTGAACCCGCCTGCAAGGCAGGATATTCCCGAAAATATCCAGGAACAACTTATAGTCGAATTATACTCTAAATAATCTTTAACCAAAAACACAACAAGAATGAGCATCCTAACATTTCAGAAACCGGATAAGATCGTAATGCAGAAGTCAACCGATTTCTCCGGTCTTTTTGAATTTCGTCCCCTTGAGCCTGGTTTTGGCGTGACCATTGGCAATGCCCTTCGCAGGGTTTTGCTTTCTTCATTGGAAGGCTACGCTATCACTGCGGTGAAGATAGATGGTGTTGAGCACGAGTTCTCTACCATCAAAGGCGTCATTGAGGATATGACTGAGATCATTCTCAACTTAAAGCAAGTCAGATTGAAGAAGGAGCAGGGTGATGATGTGGAAGAAGAGAAAATATTTGTTTCCCTGAAAGATAAAGAGGAACTGAAAGCCGGTGACATCGAAAAGCACACCAATTCATTCCGCGTGATGAATCCTGATCTCGTGATCTGCAGAATGGAAAGTTTTGTGAAGCTTGAAATGGAGCTGACCGTTCAGAAGGGCAGGGGATATGTTCCTGCCGAAGAAAACAAGCCTTCAGGTGATCAAGTGAGTGCCATCGCGATTGACGCCATTTTCACTCCGATCAAGAATGTAAGGTATCATGTTGAAAATACGCGTGTTGAGCAGAAGACTGACTATGAAAAGCTCGTCATTGAAGTTGATACTGACGGAACGATCCACCCGGAAGATGCGATCAAAGAGGCATCGAAGATCCTTATTCAACATCTGATGCTGATCTCGGATGAGCACATCACTTTTGACACTTATGACACCGCCAAGGAAGATGTGGTTGATGAGCATGTACTGCACATGCGCAAGGTGCTGCATACGCCATTGGAAGACCTCGATCTTTCAGTCCGCGCTTACAACTGTCTTAAGGCAGCCAAGATCAACACGCTGTCAGACCTGGTTACCTATGATACGAATGAGCTTTTGAAGTTCAGGAATTTCGGAAGAAAGTCATTGGTGGAAATTGAGCAGCTCATCAATGAAAAGGGTCTCCATTTCGGAATGGATATTTCAAAATTTCAGCTTGCTGAAGAATAATAAAGTTTGATTAAAGTGGTTCGGCTTTGCCGGCTGAACTAAAAGTTTGATAAAATGAGACACGGAAGAAAAGTAAATCACTTAGGGCGCGACACGCAGCACAGAAAAGCATTGCTTTCAAATCTTGCCAATTCACTTATTCTTCATAAGAGAATAAACACGACTGTTGCTAAGGCAAAGGAATTGAGAAAATTTGTTGAGCCTATTTTGACTAAGGGGAAAACAAATTCAACTCATTCCCGCAGGGTAGTGTTCAGCTATTTGCAGAATAAAGATGCGGTGAAAGAACTGTTCGGGGATGTTGCAAACAAGATTGCGAACAGGCCGGGCGGTTACACCAGGATCATTAAGCTTGGTTTCCGCCAGGGCGATGCTGCAGAAATGGCAATGATTGAGCTGGTTGATTTTAATGAGCTTTATGTAAAAGAGAAGAAAGAGAGGCCTGAAGGCAAAAAGCGCACGCGCAGGGGTCGCGGCAAAACTGCCCAGGAGACCGAGGCAGCAGCAGAGAAGACGGAGGCTAAAGTTGAAGAGACGGCACCGCAAGCTCCTAAGGTTGAAACGAAGAAAGGAGACGATGCAGCCGAGAAGAAATGATCTTCACAAAAAGGTTATTCACAAAAAAGGACAGGAATCCACACCTGTCCTTTTTTTATTATCTGGGATTGTCGCCAACAAAAACCTTCTATTTTTTTAACTTTGTCCAAATCATTCCTGAATGAGTCAAACCAACGATAATATCAGCAGCAAAGCGGTTCTTCTGCTCGAAGACGGAACAGTTTTTTACGGAAAACCAGCAGGAAAAATCGGAACCACCACCGGTGAAATTTGCTTCAACACCGGCATGACCGGTTATCAGGAAGTTTTCACCGATCCTTCGTATTACGGACAGATTCTGGTGATGACAACAGACCACGTTGGCAACTATGGCGCAAAGGACAGCGAAGTAGAATCTGACGGGATAAAGATCGCAGGGTTGGTGATGAAAAATTTTTCCGGTGAAGTTTATTCACGGCCGCAGGCAACAGGCTCTTTGCAGGATTACCTGGTGAGGAACAACCTGGTTGGCATTTCAGATCTTGATACAAGAGCCGTGGTAAGGCATATTCGTGACAAGGGCGCCATGAATGCCGTCATTTCTTCCGAGACTGTTGATCTTGAAGTTTTAGAAGAAAAATTGAAACAGGTGCCTTCGATGGCAGGCCTTGAGCTTTCATCCAAAGTGAGCACCACCAAGTCTTATTTCTATGGAGAGTCGTCATCATCCATGAAGATCGCTGTGCTGGATGTTGGCATTAAAAGAAATATTCTTCGATGCCTTGCCGAGCGGGGTTGCTACATGAAAATTTTTCCCGCCAAAACAACTTTTGAGGAAATGAGCAAGTGGGAACCTGATGGTTACTTCATTTCAAATGGCCCCGGTGATCCATCGGCTATGCCTTACGCTATTGAAACGGTGAAGAAAATCCTCGAAGCAGACAAACCGGTTTTCGGTATTTGTCTCGGGCATCAGTTGCTCGCGCTGGCAGCCGGCATTTCAACTTTCAAGATGTTCAATGGTCACAGAGGATTAAATCATCCTGTGAAAAATCTGCTAACCGGAAAGTGTGAAGTCACTTCTCAAAATCACGGCTTCTCCGTAAATCTTGATGAGCTCAAAAAAGCTAAGGGTATTGAACTCACGCACATAAATCTGAATGACGATACTGTGGCCGGCATCAGGTTTAAAAGCAAGAAAGCTTTCTCCGTTCAGTATCATCCTGAATCTTCTCCCGGCCCGATTGACTCCCGCTACCTGTTTGATGAATTTGTAGAGATGGTGAAAGCAAATGTAGAGGTTGAAAGTGTTTAGTACAATTGCGGAGAGATTTGCCAATCATGTCGAGTTGGTTTTTTGCGACACCCCCAATGACTTCCAAATGACCACAAACAACTAACCACAAACCACAAACTTTTTTAATGAGCACTATCCGTAAGATCCACGCGCGCCAGATACTTGATTCACGCGGCAACCCGACTGTCGAAGCTGAAGTAATTACAAAAAAAGGAACCGTTGGCAGGGCTGCTGTTCCGTCCGGAGCATCAACAGGAGCCCATGAAGCCGTTGAATTACGCGATGGCGGAAAGGCTTACATGGGCAAGGGTGTGACGAAGGCCGTGAAGAACGTCAACTCCATTATCGCTAAAAAACTAAAAGGTGTAAAGGTTTCTGCTCAGGAAAAGATTGACGGCATCATGCTGGAGCTTGACGGCACTGAAAATAAAAGCAAGCTTGGTGCAAATGCGATCCTTGCTGTTTCGATGGCTGCCGCAAAAGCTGCCGCGCTTGAGGAAGGCCAATCGCTCTTTCGCTACATTGGCGGCAAGAAAGCGCACACGCTTCCCATTCCCATGATGAATATTCTCAATGGTGGCGCACATGCGGACAATAAAATTGATTTCCAGGAATTCATGGTGATGCCTGTTGGCGCTGATACGTTCTCAAATGGATTGAGAATGGGTGTGGAGATTTTTCATCACCTGAAGAAAGTGCTCAAGGATAAAGGTTATTCAACCAACGTAGGCGATGAAGGCGGATTCGCACCTGAAATAAAATCAAACGAGGAAGCGATAGAGACAGTGCTTCGTGCAATCGAAAAGGCGGGATACAAACCGGGAACGGATGTGTTCATCGCGCTCGACCCTGCGGCATCTGAATTTTACAGGTCAGATGAAAAGGTTTATCACTTTCATAAATCGGATGGAAGAAAGCTAAGCAGCGAGGAGATGGCGGCCTACTGGGCTGGATGGGTCAAGAAGTATCCCATCATTTCAATTGAGGATGGAATGGCTGAAGATGATTGGAAAGGGTGGAAGATACTGACGGATAAAGTGGGTAAGAAGGTGCAATTGGTCGGTGATGATCTTTTCGTAACGAATGTGAAAAGGCTCCAGAAGGGGATTGACGCCAAAGTAGCAAATGCCGTTCTCATTAAAGTGAACCAAATCGGCAGCCTCACGGAAACCATTGCCGCGGTGAAGCTTGCAAAGAAAAATTCCTATAACAGCGTGATGAGCCATCGCTCCGGAGAGACCGAAGATGCTACCATTGCCGACCTTGCAGTCGCGCTCAACACCGGGCAGATCAAAACCGGCTCTGCATCACGCTCAGACCGAATGGCAAAATACAACCAGCTCTTAAGAATTGAAGAGGAGCTGGGAAAAAGCGCTGTCTATCCTGGTAAGAAGTACAAGTTTTTCTGAGCAATCAAAAACTTCTCCCCCTGTGCGTGTTGAAATCTCATGGGGTATTCTCGTTTATCATTAAGCTAACTTTAACTCATGCGCCTTTGGTCTGCCATCCAAAAAGTAATTCCTCACCTCAGGAACAAATACGTCATCACCCTGATAGCTTTTTTCGTTTGGATGTTGTTTTTTGACCGCAATGATATCGTGACGCGCATACGGCTGCACAGCCAGGTGAACAAGCTGAAAAAGGAAAAGCAGTTTTATCTCGATGAACTGCAAAAGATCAATGAAACGAATGACCTGCTTTTTTCCGATAATGAATCGCTGGAAAAATTCGCACGCGAGAAATACCTGATGAAGCGCCCTGATGAGGAGATGTTCCTTATTGTGAAGAAAGAGGAGTAGCGTTTTGTCAGCTTCACTTTCTGATTTTCATCAGACTTTTAGTTTCAAAATAATTTGAACCTTTACTAAGGTGAAAAGCAATAATGTTCAGCTAACCCCTCACAATTCAGGCTTTAGGGAGCTATCTTTTTTTTGATCGCCCTGGCAACCGGATTTGGAATCTTGTCGAGCGCCCCGAGCACATACGGCAGGGCTTTAAGTTTAAAACCTTCGTACTCACTGGGCACCATTGCATCAATCAGGTGTGGACCCGGTTCCCGGAAAGCATTTTCCAGTGCTGAATTAAACTCTTCGGCAGTTCTGGTCCGCACGGCAGGCATTCCCATTCCTTTTGCTATTGAAACAAAATCAATTTCGGGTTTTGAAATATCGAGCTGCGATTTGGCTACTGGTCCTGCCGCTTCGGCACCCACCCTTTGCAATTCGATGTTGAGTATCGCGTAAGAACCATTGTTGAAGATAACGGTGGTCACATCCAGCTTTTCGGCTACCATTGTCCACAGCGATTGTATCGTGTACATCGAAGAGCCATCACCATTCAATGACAGCACCGGACGACCCTTACCGGCAACGGCAGCGCCAATCGCTACCGGCATTCCCTGGCCAATGCTTCCCCCGGTGAGCGTGAGCAGGTCATGTCGAGGCGCGCCCATGGTGTTGCTGGGCAGCTTCAGTCCTGATGTTTGCGCCTCATCGGAGATGATGGCATTCTCAGGCAGCAAAGCGCCAACAGCCTGCATCACCTTCTCCGCATTCAGCTTTCCCGAAGGAAGTTGAGGCCGCTTGGCTTCTTGTATTTTCGGGGGCGTATCCTTCGCGCCCACAGCCTCAACTAATGCATTGATACTTTTCACCGCATCCTCGTGTGGCTCAACAAGGTTATGCAGCGCGCATCCATCCGGCACGAGGTAGCTCTTCTTTCCGGGGTAGCCGAAGAACGACACCGGGGCTTTGGCATCAATGAGCAACATGTGGTCATATCCTCCTAATTGCACCCCGGCCATTTCAGCAAAATATGCCAGCCGCTCAACATAGGGCAGCCCTGCTCCGCGCTGCAAACGTGTTGGGAACACCTCCGTCAAAAGCTTTGCACCCGTCTTCTCCGAAATCTTCGATGCCGCGATCAAACCCGCTTCCAGCAATACCCTTCTCCCCAGCAGGATAACCGTTTTCTTCCCTGATTTTTTTAACACCTCCGCAATCTCCTGCACACGCGCATCCGGTGCCGCTTCGGGTGCCGGCTGTGAGAAATCATTTACCGCAGTTGCTCCTTCGCTCCAAGATACATCAGCCGGCAGAATCAGCGTTGCAATTTGTTGCGGAGCGCCCTGCGCCACCTTGATGGCTTCTGCCGCATCAGCTCCAATCTTGCCCGTCTCTTGTGTTGTGCGCACCCATTTTGAAACATTACGCGCCACCGTCTCGATATCCGATTGCAACTGCGCATCATATTTTGTATGGTACGTGGCATGGTCGCCAACAATATTCACTATCGGCACGCGCGCCTTCCGCGCATTATGCAGATTCGCAAGACCGTTGCCCAGCCCGCACCCCAGGTGCAGCAATGTTGCCGCAGGCTTTTCCGCAATCCGCGCATAGCCATCCGCTGCTCCCGTTGCCACTCCTTCAAAAAGTGTTAACACAGCACGCATCTTCGAATCATCGAGCGCAGCGACAAAATGCATTTCTGATGTGCCCGGATTTGTGAAGCAGGTATCTATGCCTGCATTGGTCAGTGTATCTATTAAGGCCCTGGCGCCATTACTGTTTTTCTTGCTCATAGTTTCTTATATCTGTTGGATCTGGTGAATTAAGATACTGCAATAATATGTGATCTCGCACATGCGGGATTCAATTTACGATTTTCACCCCGCTTTTATTGCACGGGTGTTAGGCAGCGGCTTTCTAAAGTTTCTTTTCTTTTCCTATTCCCGATGTGGGGTTATCAGTTTAAGTGAAGGTTTCACAAAAAGCAAAGCCCGTTCATTTGAACGGGCTTTGGTGTTTTTTTTATCCGTCATCCCCGCGCAAGCGGGAATCCCCGTGGGATCCAGAGATTCCCGTTTTCACGGGAATGACGACACTAACTATCACTAATCACTCAACCACCACCTTCCTTGTAGCGGCAACAGCGCCATTCACTCTCAGAGTAATGAAGTAAACACCTGAGCCGCCAAAGGCAGCAGCATCAAGATCAATCCGGTGATTGCCTTTTTGCATCGTGCCTTCCGGGCGTTCCGAAACTTTTTTACCGAGCATATCAAACACCTCAATCGCTATCTCTGAATTTTCATCAACGCTGAATGCTAATTGTGATGAATAAGACAAAGGGTTGGGGCTTACACTCATTTGAATATTGTTGCTGCTGACCCCAGCAATTGCAGTTGGTGTCTGCGGCACTTCCTCTTTCGTGTAGAGATAGGTGAACAGCATCATCTCGTCATCGGCAGTGAGCCCGAAGGTGACGAACGGCACGCCCACATTGTATTTTGTCTCGTACTCAAGGCCGTGGCTAACCTTGGGCATCGGGTTGTAATAGCGGATGGGAGGATGTTCCCAATCATAATAGCCTTGGTTAAAAGTATAGTTCTCATTGAAGAAGCCTTCATAGATCTGTGAGCCACGGGTGCCGTTGGCATTTTTCATATAGATGTCAAAGTCGGTTCCCCACTGGTGGGCATGTGATGACATCATGTAGATGTAGCGGTCTTCATTGAAGTTGTCGCTGGCCACGCGTGTGTTCTCGCCCTGGAAGAGCAGGAGAGCAAGATTGTTTGCAAGCTGTGCATGCATCTGTATATCGCGGGTGTTTTGGGTATCCCAGTAAATATTCAGGTAAAAATCAGAAGGCAGTATTTCGGTATGGCTGTAATTCTTGATGTGATAATCGAAATCGAGCACGGTGTTTGGCCCCCAGTAGAAAGCGGTTCTTTCAGGCAATTCAAACTCGGCATCATTCTGCCATGCCCCCGTGAGGGTTACATCGCCATTGAACGGAAACGCCTCAGAGGGAACCAGCCTCATGCCTTCGCGCACTCCCGAGCCGTCACCATCGTATTTGAACAGCAGCATGTGGTGTGATTGCCATGACATGTATCCGTCAGTCTTAAAAACCTTCATCATGGCGTCATTGCGCAAATGCTCTTTTTTATCCCATTCCACTTCCTCGTCAGGCGCAAGGAAGATAGGGCCGAAGCGCACCTGCATTCCCGCTGAAGGATCGGGCGCCTGCGGCACGGGTATCATGTCAATGCCGCCATTGGTATAATAATCAACGAGCAACTGGTAATCAACCTTGGTGCCAGTTTGGGGAGCGCCCATGAGTATCCACTGGCGCACAAGCTCGATGTCGTAATCTTCAAGCTCACCATGATCTTTAGGCATGCGCTCGCCCATGTCATCTCCGAGGGCGAGATAAGGATCGAACTCGCTGCCAATCTTATTTAAAAGAAAACTATTGTAAGGATGTCCGGGGTCAACGAGCTTGTAGCCTTTGGCGCTGGCTGCAGTGTTCACCGGCAGGGCATCAACCAAGCTTGCATAAACATCATTTTGCGCGCCTTCCACGCTGAACACCGGAGCGTTGCCGCTCACGTGGCAGTTGGCCGTTCCGCAATTTGCCTGCAGCAGGTTGTAAACACGCGTGAAAGTGCTTTGTGCGCTCAAAGAGTTAGCGCTGAGCATAATGGTCAGGACAGATAATATCCCGGATAAAAGTTTCTTCATTTCTGTTTGAATTTTAGTTGCAGTTAAAAAGATGTTGTAATAATAGGTGCAATGAGGTGCGAGGTTGATGATTTTTGTCACTATCCGGGGGTGATTTTCACATACTGCCAGCCTTATACACATTTTGCTGTTGGTTAATTCGACCAAGCGCGGACAGAGCTGATTTTAAATTGCAACAGGCTTAGTGTATCTGTTTACGGTTTATGTGTTTCCGGTTTCCGGTTATTCGAACTGTAAACGGGTAAATCGTAAACCGTAAACGTGACAAACGACCTCATAGCAAGTTTGAGAAGTGGAATACTATTGCTGGCAGTAATAGCGGGTATGGTGCCGGAAGGCAGTGCGCAAGCCTATTCCTCACCCTGCGGCATGAGCGTGAGCATTCCCGATAATTCATGCGGCTCGCCCCTGGTATATTCAGTGGAAGTAAGCGAGATAAACGGAAACAGAATGGGGTATGATGTGGTGCTGAAAAGCGTGAATCTAATCATCAGCCACACGTTTGCCGCTGATGTCGAAATAAGCCTGCGTTCACCGTCAGGAATTGTCATTCCCCTATCGGTTGGCAACGGAAGCTACGGAAATAATTATGGCAACCCGCAGGATATTCATTGTGAACAGGTAGCATCATTCATACGTGATGCCGTGCGGGGTTCGGCAGCGCTGAACAAGCCGCCTTTCATCGGCATGTTCCGGCCTGACGTGAGTTTGGATGAGCTGAATGACGGCTCTGATCCCAATGGCGAGTGGTCGCTTATCATCTGCGACAATTTCCCTGCGGATATCGGCTCATTGGAATATGTGTCACTGTCATTTGCTCCCGGAGCATCGGAAGAGGGTGTCACTACGGGTTCATTAAGCAATAAAAATTTTAATTCCATTTCAATATTGAAACAGGAAAACTTATTTTAAAGTAATCAAAACCGAAATAATGAAAAGGTTGATATTGTTATTACCGGCATTGCTCATTATCTGCTCATCTTCATTAAAGGCGGTTGGCCCAAATGATGATTGCGTGAATGCCACTGTCATTGATCCGGGAATTGATATTCCTTTTGATAACACAGGCGCGAATACCGATGGAGGAGGCGACCCTCTGTGTAATAGAGGAGGTAATGACACCATCTTCAGCGATGTGTGGTTTTCATTCACTCCGAATTGCAATGGTAATGCAATGTTCACTACAGTGGGAGGAACATCAGTAGATACAAAGATTGGTGTATATTCTTCACCATGCGGTTCAGCGATAATTGCGTGTAGTGATGATTCTGCCGGTTTCTTGCAGTCCTCCATCACATGGGCAGTTACGGGGGGAACAACTTACCTGCTGAGGTTGGGCGGATTCAGTATTGTGCATGAAGATATGGGCACGTTTGATCTGTATATGATTGAGGCAACGCCTCCAACCATTACCTGCGCGGGTGACACCACGGTGAACACTGATGCAGGGCTTTGCACTGCAGCCATCACCCCTGATCCGCCACTCGCCAGCGATAACTGCTTGACGATTATGGTGACCAATGATTTCAACGGCACTGCCGATGCAACAGATGTTTATCCTACCGGCAGCACCCTCATCACATGGACAGTGACGGATGTAAGCAACAATACAGCAACATGCTCACACACTGTTACCATAAATGACAATGAGGATCCGGCAATAACGTGTCCGCCTGATACCACAAAAACGAATGATGCCAATATGTGCGGTGCGAACATCACGATGCCTGGCGTTTCAACTTCTGACAATTGTGTCGTGTCAAGCGTCATCAATGATTTCAACGGCACTTCTTCTGGAACGGATTTTTATCCGGTGGGCATCAATGTTGTTGAATGGACAGTGACGGATAATAGCGGCAACACTGCTGTCTGTACGCATACGGTCACAGTGACTGATGATGAAGATCCAACTATCACCTGCCCGGCTGATGTTGTGATACCGAATTGCGACAGCACGGCTGTTGTTCCTGTGCCTGTGAATGGAGATAATTGTTCGGTAGCCTCTTTGACGAATGATTTCAACGGCACCGGCAATGCGAGCGATGTTTATCCTGTGGGAACAACAGTGGTAACGTGGGATATATCTGACGTAACAGGAAATTCTGCCACATGTTTTATGAATGTAACGCGGAACGTAGGTCCGGCAGCAGTTGTGTCTCCTGATCCTGCTGAGGCTTGTGTCGCAACAGACCTTATTCTCGATGGGAATCCTTCACCGGGTTCATCGGGAATTGCCTTGCATAAATGGACCGGCCCGGCCGTGGTTCCTCCAACAGGTAATTCAGTAGTGACTTTTAATATGGGTGTTGCAGGAACGTTTGGCCCAATAACATACACGGTCACCGATTCCAACGGCTGCACAGCTTCCGATAATATTTCCGTAACGGTGTTTGCAAATCCGAAAGCTGATATCGTGCCTGATGTGATCAAGCTTTGTGAAGGAGCGGTGCGCGTTATTAATGGCAATCCGTCCTTAGGAAATCCACCTTATTCACATATATGGACGGGAAACACGGCACCAATATCAAACCATTTGATACCCAGCCCTGCATTTACAGCTTCATCAGCCGGTACATATAATTTAACCTACACCGTTACGGATTCAAAGGGCTGTCAGGGTGATGATGATGTCACGGTGATCGTTAGCACTAATCCAACAGTTGACATCACTCCTGATCCTGCGACAGTTTGTCAGAATAGCCCATTGATTTTGAATGGAAATCTTGTTCCCGGCAGCGGCACTGTGATCACCAGGAAATGGACCGGAGCCACCACGAAGCTTTCTTCAACCACTTCAGTAACTCCAACTTTTAACACCAATACTACGGGAAGTTTTAATCTGATCTTCACCGTGACGGATAATAATAGCTGCTCGGCCACTGATAATATAACTGTGACGGTGAATCCATTGCCCGTAGTTTCATTCTCAGGACTCACTTTGGCGCAATGCGAAAATGACGAAGCCGATACGCTTTTCGGCTCACCAACCGGAGGCACATTCAACGGTGCTGGCACCGGTGGCTATCCGGTCATCAGCGAATACACCGGAGTTCCCGATACTATCATCAGCAACGTAAATAATATTTCTTCTCATACTGTCACCGTTCCCGGCACCGTATTGGGGTCGGATATTGTTCTTAAAAAAGTTTGTTTCTCCGCAGAACATAGTTACCTGTCCGATCTTGATTTCATAATTGAATCACCAGGAGGCGGAGTTGTTTATGCAGGTACGAACTTGTGCAATGAGCTTGATGATATTGACGTGTGTATCGTTCCCGGCACCTTAAACAGCATTGACCTTGCAGTTTGCAGCGCCACGCCACCGGCAGTTTCCGGAACCTATAACGCATCCAACGGCTACGATCTTGACGACCTGAATGACGGTACCGATCCCAACGGAGTGTGGACGCTCACCATTCCTGATTATTTCTTCCCGGATGATGGAAATCTGCTTAGCTGGTCTCTGGAGTTTGAGGTAACAGGTGTTAATGCATTTAATCCGGCATCCGCAGGACCTGGCAATCATACGGTCACTTACACTTTCACCGATGGCAACAGTTGCACAAACAGCTCAAGCCAAACTGCCATTGTTCACCCGATGCCAGCAGTTGATGCAGGAGCTGATCAGGATATTTGCATTGGTGAATCCGCTACGCTTACTGCCACTGGAGCAACAACATATCAATGGAGCACCGGTGTCAGCACTGCGTCAATTAATGTGATGCCTGTGCTAACTACCGCTTATTCGGTAACAGGAACCAACACATTTGGCTGTTTAAGCGATGATGAAGTTGAAGTGGCAGTTCATGCGTTGCCCGCACTTTCTGTTGGTGGATTAAATGCAACGTATTGCGCCAATGACGAGCCGGATACTTTAAATGCAATGCCTCCGGGAGGCACTTTTTCAGGACCGGGTGTGCAATCTTTCGGAACAGGTCCCTCAACGATATCTTACACCGGCCCACCGGTATTCATTCCCAGCGAGGCACTAACTACTGACACTCTTTCTGTAAGCGGTGTTTCAGGCAGCGCTCTTGGTGTTGATGTTGTATTGCAAAGTATTTGTTTTGAGATTGACCATACGTATGTGGAGGATCTGGATATTGTAATAGAATCGCCTTCAGGATTGCAGGTTGTGCTGACTATTGCCCCATGTGCCGGTGATGAAGATCTTGATGTCTGTATTGTTCCGGGAACCGGTAATAGTATGGATGATGCGCTGTGCAGCGGAACACCACCGGCTCTGAGCGGAACGTTCACTGCTTCATCACTTTTTGGTGATGACCTGGCAAACATCAATGACGGCACAACCGACCCCAATGGTGATTGGGTATTTATAGTTGCCGACAACTTTGCAGGGGATGATGGTAACATCATTTCATGGTCGCTGAATTTCCATTCGTATGGCGTAACTACGTTTGATCCTTCAATTGCCGGAGCTGGAAGTCATACTGTTGCTTATGAATTCACCGATGGCAACGGCTGCAGCAATTCCGATTCGATGCAAACAACGGTGCTGGCTCTTCCAACTGCTTTTGCAAAACCTGACACCGGAGTTTGTCCGGGCTCCTCTGCTTTACTGACAGCCACCGGAGGAATTTCTTATAGCTGGAGCACCGGTGCAGCCACAGATACCACAACGGCTTCACCGCTTTCAACGACAACGTACACAGTCACTGTTACTAATGCTGATGGCTGCTCCGATACAGATGATATTACGGTTACCGTACATCCTGATCCTGTTGTTGATGCAGGAAGTGATCAAACAGTTTGCTCGCTGGAAATTACCACGCTCACCGCGACAGGAGGTGTTAGTTATCAATGGAGCACCGGTGATTCAGGTGCATCAATTGATGTGGCTCCGGGAAACACAACAATATATAATGTAACGGCAACTGATGCAAACGGCTGCACGGGAACTGATTTGGTCACGATTAATACTAATCCTCTGCCAACTGCCGTGCCGGGACCGGATCAGGATTTGTGCATTGGTGATACCACCATTATCACTGCTTCGGGCGGAATCTTATATAACTGGAGCGATGGAGTGATAACAAGCCTTACCGGAGATCGTCCTGCAAGTCCGATTGTGACTGCAACTTACAACGTCACGGTTTCTGATTCAAACAACTGCTCCAACATCACCTCCGTATTGGTTACAGTCCATAATTTGCCTGCTGTTTCTTTCAGCGGATTGGATGTTGTGTACTGTGATGACAATCTTCCCGATACATTAGCAGGCTCTCCTCCGGGCGGAATTTTTTCAGGCGCAGGAATGGTTGGTGATGTATTCACTCCATCATTATTGTCTCCAGGCGTTTACAACATTCATTACACTTTCATTGATTCGTTTGGATGCAAGGCGGAGGACAGCAGTTCGACTGAAATTTTTCCTGCTCCAAGTGTAAGCTTCTCCGGGTTAATGCCATCATATTGTCCTGATACGGTTGCCCATGTGTTGGTCGGTAATCCGACAGGTGGTGTCTTCAAAGGACCCGGTATCAGTGAGAACACTTTTGTTTCTTTTTATGCAGGCCCGGGAACACATAACATTACATATTCCATTCTTACACAGTTTGGCTGCACAAGCTTCAAAACTCAATCGGTAATTGTACATACGCCACCGACTGTAAGCATCAGCGGCCTTGATCCGACTTATTGCGAGGAAAGCGAACCGGATACTTTGACGGGTGTTCCTTCAGGCGGAGTATTCAGCGGAAACGAAATGCAGGGAGCGGTGTTTGTTCCGCCTCTGGTTGATTACGGAACACCGGCCGTTGTACATTATGCGTATTATGACAGCAACAATTGTTTGGGGGCAGTATCAAACGTGACTACTGTATTTCCAACTCCCGAACCGGTTATCATTAATCCAGGTAAATTGTGCCTGAATCAGGGACCGACCCAGTTGCAAGGCTCTCCAGCGGGAGGTGTTTTCAGCGGAACCGGATTTAATAATAATATCCTGTTTCCTTCAGATGCAGGCACCGGAGCTCTCTCGGTGACCTATTCTTATACTGATTTGCGAGGCTGCACAGGGGACACAACCAGGGTGGTCACGATTTATGATGCTCCCCAGGCTACGTTGATTGGTGTTGATGCGGAATATTGTGTGAACGATCCTCTGGTGGTGATGGATGGTACTCCGGCCGGGGGTGACTATTCCGGTCAGGGAGTTGTCGGTTATACCTTTTCACCGGAAATTGCCGGTGTAAGCGGTCCTTTCCCGGTGACTTACAAATACACCGATGTAAACGGATGCTCTGACGTTGATACGCAAATAGTCGAGGTTCTTAATGCTCCGTTCATCCTGATCTCAGGTTTGAATTCATTTTACTGCATTGACGATGCACCGGTTTCGATCAATGCTTTGCCTGTCGGAGGTACACTTGCCGGAGCCGGAGTCTCAAACGGAATGTTTGATCCGAAGCTTGCAGGCATTGGTGACCATGTGATTACGTACGATATAGATAATCCTAACGGCTGTACCGATATTGAAGTCGTTTTTGTAAAAGTTGGTGTATGCACCAGAGTTTCGGGTGTTGATCTGAATGGTGCGGTGACAATATTTCCAAATCCGTCCACGGGTAAGTTCAGATTGGAGATATCAACGGTGCTGGAAGAACAAGCTGTCTTAAAAGTTTATAATCTCACAGGTCAGATTATATTTAACGATTCAATTGAAGCGGGGAAGAATTACACAGGTGAGATTGACTTATCACATTTGACTGCAGGAGTTTATTACTTGAAACTAAGTACACAGGATAACGCAGTTGTCAAAAAGCTGGTAGTACAGCGATAGGCTGATCGGTTTAAAATTGCGTTTTTTGCCATGTAAGCTTTAAATTTGGGTTAAACACAACTCCACCACAATATGAAATTGCGCACACTGATTGCCGTGTCCCTCCTGCATTTCAGCCTGCTGTATGCACAACAGCCCTGCGATATTATTTATGTATCACCCGGAGGAAACAGCCTGAGCGGTACTGCCACATCGCCCACAAGTTTACAGTATGCAATGACCCTGGCCTCCGGAACAAGAAAATACGTTAGGGTCTTGGAAGGAACTTATAATACCAATGGCAGCCTTAACATCCCGGCTGATAGTGTGAAAATTGACGGAGGATACCGGATAGATCCGTTAGGCAATTGGATAAAGCGGAGCGATGCTCTTTCAACAATTAACCTTGGCGTGTTTCAAACCGACAACGTTGGAGGGATAACGGTGGGTCACACCATTGGTATTAAGGCTAACGGAGTAAATGGCTGGGTGTTGCAAGATCTTACTGTCAATGTTGCGTCTAATCCTGGCACGACCAGCAGCAGAGGTCACTCTGTTTATGGAATACACATTCAAAATTGCACAGGTTATAGTTTAATTCGCTGTGTCGTAAGCGCTGCCAGCGGCACCGGTGGCGCAGCAGGAAGCAGTATTGGCGGTACCGGTGGAGCGGGAGGAGGTGGTGGAGGTGGTGCCGGCAGTTCGCAAGCTTCGGATTGTAATAATTCAGGAACGGCCAGCCCGGGTGGCCCGGGCAATGGCGGTGCTCCGGGAGGCGCTCCTGGTCAAGGGGTAAGTGATGGCGGATGTAACATATTTGGGTGTGATGGAAGCGGCAACTATGGAAGGCCTGGAGGCGGTGGGCAGGCTGGATCAATCGGAACTGGTTATTCAGCCGGTGACCGGCCATCGGCTAATACCGTTTCAAATTTATATTACCTTCCAAATGACAAAACCAATGGAGGTAATGGATACGGTGGCGGAGGTGGTGGTGGCGGAAGCGGGGCAGCAATTGGTACCTGCTGTCTCTGCAGTTGCGGAAGCGGAAATGCGGCTGGAGGAAGTGGTGGCTCTGGCGGAGGTGGAGGCCTTGGCGGAGATGGGGGATAT
>CAYOYI010000015.1:0-19887 GCA_964408105.1 uncultured Chitinophagaceae bacterium
GGCAGCAAAATCATTTGAGAAATTCGGAAAAGTGCTTATTACATCGGAGGAAGTACTTCCTCCTGAACTTGAACCTTGCCGTATAAAAATTTCTCCGGAAAAAATACATCACGTGATGTATTTCGCCACACTGCTGTATGGCGAAAGTGCAACGATGGCATCAGAATGCGCGGTGCTGGGCACTCATTCAATTTTCTGTGACTTTACCGGCCGTGGCTACACTGACGAACAGGAGAAAAAATTTGGACTGGTTTACAACTTCCGGCTGGATAAGGCCTCACAGGAAGCTTCAGTAGAAAAAGGAATCTCCTTACTGCAAAATCAGGATTTGTGGAAGGAAGGAAAAATCAAACGTAAAACATTGCTGGAAGAAATGCGGGACGGGACGGAGCTGTTTTTGGAGCAAGTTGAAACAATTGTAAAGTTGTAGCAATGTGCGGTATTGCCGGAATATTTTCAAATGAACTGCTTTCATCGGTTCATTACGAGCAGGTGAAACGGATGAATTCCATTCAGCAACATCGCGGCCCGGATGATGAAGGTATTCAGATGAATGAAAAGTGCATCCTTGGCCATCGCAGGCTCTCAATCATTGATCTGTCAAAAGACGGACATCAACCGTTTTTTTCTAACGACAGGCGCTATCAAATCATTTTCAACGGGGAGGTTTACAACTACATCGAGCTGCGAGAGGAGCTTGAAAAACTTGGTTGGAATTTTCACACAAAAACTGACACCGAGGTTTTATTGAATAGCTACATCCATTGGGGATTTGATTGTTTGCAAAAACTGAATGGCATGTTTGCTTTTGCTATTTACGATACACAACAACATGCGCTCTTTTTGGCGCGCGATCGCTTCGGAAAAAAGCCCTTGTACTATATGGAACATGAAGGCGTATTTTATTTTGCCTCCGAAATCAAGGCGCTCAGGATAGTGCAGGGCAGCTACTCAGTGAATGAGCAAAGCTTGTTTGATTTTCTTTGCTTCAACCGGACGGACGTCTATGACGAAACTTTTTTGAACGAGATCAAAAGAGTTCCCAAAGGACATTACGGTTTCATTTCAGCTGCGAGGCTGCTCGAAATAAATCAATGGTGGAACCCGGAGCAATTCATCCAAACCACAACCTCCGATTCATCTGATGCAATCTATGATAAAGTTGATGAGCTGATTTCTTCTGCAGTTACGCTTCGCATGAGAAGTGACGTTCCAGTTGGTTCATGCCTGAGCGGTGGGCTGGACTCTTCGGTGATTGTAGGAATTCTTTACAAAAGGAATATGGCAAACAATCTTTACAAAACTTTCACCGCTTCATTTCCCGGATTGGCAATTGACGAAACGAATTTCATTGACAAGCTGCAGCAGAAGCACGGATTCAAAAATTTCAGGACTTTCCCGACTGCAGCAACTTCTTTCGATGAGTTTGAACGATTCACCTATATGATGGATGAGCCTTGTACCAGCCCGACTTTTTATTCACAATATAAAGTGATGGAACTGGCGCGTGAAAACGGAGTTACCGTTTTACTGGACGGACAAGGAGGTGATGAAAGTTTTGCCGGCTATCAATACTTTCATGCCTTCTATCAAACGTCACTTCTGCGCAGAGGAAAGCTGCTTGCATTTGTAAACGAAGTGTTATCCGCAGCACTGCGAAAACAGGAAAAGGAATCGTTTCAGACTTTGGTCTTTCAAAACATCCCTGATTTCTTGAGAAAGATCTTGCTTTATGATACCCTGAAGAATCACGTGAAGCAGGATTTCTTTTACGAACACATTGACCGAAGCAGGATTTTCAATTATTTTTTCAATGCAACTGATTTGAACACGAGTCTGGTTCGCCATTTTCAATACAAGCTTGAACATTTGCTGCGAACCGAAGACCGCAATTCAATGGCGTTTTCTATTGAGACCAGACTTCCTTATCTTGATTATCGTTTTGTAGAGTACGCACTTTCCGTTCCGCAGGAATTGAAAATCTCAAAGGGGGAAAACAAAATTTTACAGAAACGCTCGTTGGGTAAATACACCATCCCCGAAATTCTAAATCGAAAAGACAAAATCGGCTTTGGCACTCCGGGTGAATCCTGGATGCAGACAGAAAAATGGAAGAAGCGAACTGATGAGAACTACAGCTACCTGTTTGAAAAATTCCAGGGAGTATTTAAACGCGAGGCCACTCTGAAAAATAATTTGTTTGAGCGGTGGAAAGTTAACCAGCTTGCAGTTTGGCACCGGCAATTATCAGATAAATAACATTCCTGAAATGCCGAGGAAAGGGAAAAGTTTTTATCAAAAAGTGTATGAAGTGACAAGGAAAGTTCCCAGGGGTAGAGTGACCTCGTATGGTGCGATAGCTAAGTATCTTGGTGCGGGAAAATCCGCTCGGATGGTTGGATGGGCAATGAATAATTGCGGAAATGTTTTTCCGCCAGTGCCTGCTCATCGCGTAGTAAACAGAACAGGGTTATTAAGTGGCCAGCATCACTTTTCTTATCCCGGACAAATGCGAGAGCTATTGGAAAATGAAGGCGTTGAAGTAGTGAACGACTCAGTGAAAGATTTCAAAAATAAATTCTGGGATCCGGTGAAAGAGCTTAAATGGGATTGATCTGGTTGATATTGATGATTCCCGCATGATTCTGAGAATTAGGACATTCCGTATCACGGGAGAGAATACGGTAGGTTACCATCACGTGCATGCTGTCAACCTGAAATTGTACCGGAAGATTCTTTGGCTGGTATAGTTCATTGTAAATATCAATCATCCATTCGCAGCCTCCTGATGAAAAGTTACCTGTGTAAACAACAATACCCGGGGCAACAGGCAATTCATCATCGCTGCACCCTGCAAATGAAAGCAGCGCAATATACGTCATGAGATGGAATATGCTTTTCTTCATGATTCTGCTATCCGGGAGCTTCAAACAAGCGCGTGAAAATAACTAAAGTAACGCATCCTTTCAAAGTCTGTTATACATCAGGCTTAGTGGAATATGGATACTTTTTGCACCATTTTTCCTTTAGGGTTTTCGATCTGGAGAAAATAGGTGCCGGACGGAATATTGCTGACATCCAGATGCAAGAGGTTTTCTTCCCCGAAAGTCAGTTTTTTCAAATGCTTACCTGAAATGTCTGAAAAAACCACTCTTGCAGATTCGATATCGTAAGCTTCAATTCGGACATTCAGGATATCAGATGAGGGATTTGGGTAAATGAAAATATTGCTCCTGGTAAGAATTTGTATTGCCGAAGTAGCGAGAGAATCTACAACCTGAAACTTATCCAATCCGGCTTCCACAAGGTGGCCTGAGCCCTGATCTGCCGTTGCAACGATGAACTGCATGGAGGAAGTGGGTGTGATTAAATCTTTAACCTTTACGTTAATGAAGTTCCACTGGTTTGAATTCAAAACACTGGCATCAATAGTTTCGATAACCTTGGTTTCAGTTCCGTTAAAAATCGAAATAGTAAGCACGTCATTCGGATTTCCTTGTCCGCCATCATTAAAAAACCACCGATAATAATTGATGCAGGGATCGCCATACGCGGTAAGGTCAAACAAAGGAGATTTTAGTACGGCATCTCCATCATCCACGTCATCGTTTCCCGCAGAACCGCCTCCGTTTCCGGTAACATAGCATTGATCACCATAATCACCAGCAATATCTGCACCGGGGTTTGAAACAATTCCGTTATAGTTTGTTTCTACCGGCTCACCCCTTTCCCACATGCCGGTTGTTGCGGAACCGGAAATAGTCCATCCGTAATCCATTAAAAAATCATCGTAGTAAAAGCCCGGATCAATCGGGATCGTCAATGCGGGCGAACCGGATGTTATCAAAGTGGAAGAAGAAAATTCCTTTGTTGCATAGCCCCATTTTCCAGCATAAATCGCGTAATTATCTTCCCTGAAAGAAGGGCTGCTGAAATTCCCATTGGCATCTGCAGTGATTTCATAATGCAACGCCCCTTGAAATAATACTTTGGCATTGGGCACACCCGCACCACTCACCGCATCAACCACCTTTCCCGAATAGCTGAACAAATTTTGGTTATTACATGCAGGACTCAGCAAGATGCCTGACCTTGATGTGTTGAGCACCGCCCTCATAACATCTACTTGTTCCTGCGTAAACATGAACAAGCAAGCATCATCCATGTAGTCCATATAATTCATCCACATATCGGGCTGATCAACTGGGGTTTCCTGGCAGGTATTGCGAGTTGCTGAAAGTGAACATCCGTAGTTCGGGTCGGCCGTAGGAGGAGTATCACAAATTCGATCTCCCTGTGAATTACAATTGGTCTGACTTCCACCAGAACAACTTCCGGAAAATGTATGATCGAGATTCAGCCAGTGACCTATTTCATGCGTAGTAGTTCTGCCGAGATTGAATCTGCTGATGAATGAATTATGCGGTGTCTTGCCAAAATATCTGTAGTCAATCACCACTCCATCTTGCGAAGGTGAAGTGCCCGGGTAGGTGGCATAGCCTAAAATTCCACCAGATATTTCAGTAACCCATATGTTCAGATATTGGTTTGAGCTCCAGATAGTTCCCGGTTTGCGATTGTCGCTCCATGATCCGCTGCCCATATTCACCCTGTGAATTCCATTGGTAGGCGCCCCTTCCGGATCGAATTGTGCAAGGCAAAATTCAATTTCCGGATTTCCTACCACAGTTGAAAAATGCGCAGGCACATCGGTTAAATCTGCATTAAGCCCCTGGTAATCTTCATTTAATACAGCAATCTGTGAGAAAACCTGGGCATCTGAAATGTTCGTTCCTGTCCCAACAGCTTCTCCATGATGCATTACATGCACCACCACCGGGATGGTTATCAGGACGCCTCTGCCCTTCTTCTGCGAGGCAGGATCATTCAGAAATTGCCTTGCCTGATCCTTAGTCTTCTGAATCCGCGATTCAAGTTGCGCATCAGATTTTTTCAATTCCTCCAAATATTCATCGGTATGGCACCGCTGCACCTGAGCCTGTGAAACTGAAGTCCACAACGCAACAGCAAGTGCTATAAGCAAGAATCTTTTCATTAATCCGTAAAGTTTACCTTAAAGTTAGCCGCTTTCTGTAAGCCCTTTGGGCCAGTTCTTCAGCGAGAAACCGCAAGCTTTTTAACTGACCTGCCGTTACCTTCCAAAATGGCTAAGTAAACTCCGTAGGGCAGGCGGCTTGAAAAGCTCAAATAATTTATACCGGGCTGAACATTGAATGTTTCGACCAGCTTTCCCTGGATGTCAACCACCCGTAAAATCCGGTGCGAATCAGTGCCCTGATCAGTCGTGATAACGAAACCTGAACTTGAGCTTTGAGAAATTTGAAATTCGCAGTCTGCGATTGATTGTATTGATGACCAAACCAATTCGTTATTGACTTTCTTGATTTGATAGGTGCTGTTTTGAATTTTAGCAAGACCGGCTACAGCGGCTATAGTAGCTTGAACAACCCGGCTCATAAAGGTGAAATTTAAATTTCCGATAGTATCACCCGGTGTATGATACTTGTGGTTCCTGAATTCAGCTCCATCTGTGAGCATGATAGCTTTGTAATTGGCGCCCCAGAAACTGGCATGGTCGCTCCGCCAAAAGTCTGAAGCTACCAGCGGAGTATTGGGTAATGATACGGATACTACTTTAAGCGCTGGGACAAACTGCGCGGCTGCATTCGCATAAGCCGTCATAAGATCATTAGAAGGGGTGACCGCTGTATTCACTATAAAATTCCCGCGAACACTATCAGAAGCCACTTGATTGTACTCATTGGGGAAAAACGAATCAAAGAATTGTGGAATCTGCTGAGTATTAGGCACCTCCGTATAATATCCGATCATCTCAAAATTAAATACACCTTCAAGCTGCTCGTAATTCTTAAGACCTTCATTGACATACCTGCGGCTGCCTTCCAGTCCGATCGTGGGCGAACTTTCCTCAAAATCAAATCCGATGAATTTGATGGAATGTTCAAAATTAAACCGGGACAAAATGCGGGCTGCTTCCAGCACTCCGGCAACTCCCGATCCGTTGTCGTCAGCACCCGGGGCATCATCTACCGAATCAAAGTGTGCGTCAATGATGTAGGTTATCTTCTCGTCTTTTAAACCTGGAAGCCTGCCGATAATGTTGTGGGCAGGGTAGTTTTTGTGCATAAATGGCTGGCGATAAGTTTGTAGTCCCGCCTGAGAAAAAACATCTTCAATGAAATCTTTGGTCGCTTCCAGATGCGCAGCGCCAGTTTGATAGTGCCTGATGCCCTCAATGAAAGACAGATCATTTTTAAGCCGGGCGCTATCTGCCTGTGATACCAGATCCGCGATATCAATTATGCTGCGATCATTAACAACGAGCCTGATCTGGTAATTTTCTATGCCCGATGAATCGGAGCTGTAATTAAAAGTAATCTGTTTGCCGGTGCCCGGAGAAACGGGATAGCCGGTATCCCCTGCAAGACTAATTACCGGAACAAGAAAAGTTTCTCCATCATTATTGGAAAACCCAACAGCAACTTCCACATCGTCATTTTCATCGTCAACAACATCAAAGTACAGCTCGACCCTATTGTTGACTGAATCCTGAACCACATTGAAGTTGGCAATCCGGGGTGGTTGGTTCTGAGCGTGTGCAACCGTGGCGGTCAGAAATACGCACACTACTAAAAGAAAGGACTTAAAGAAAACAGTATTCATAACCGGGTTTTTAAAAACTTTAAAAAGAGGCAAGCCAGATAACTCCAGAGTCTTTAAATTTGGGTATAATCTTACAAAATAAAACTTCATTAAAATGAAAATTACAAAAGTATCAATCCTTTCAGCGGGGTTGCTTTTGTCCACCTGCTTCAGCCTTCAAACATCAGCGCAAATAGTAACAAGGGGGCCTTATCTGCAGATACCTACGCATAACAGCATAGTTATCCGATGGAGAACCGACCAGCCTACGGATAGCAAGGTGAGCTATGGACCTTCTATTGGGGCCCTGTCGCTGACTGCCGATGATGCCACGCAAACTGTAGAACATAGTGTGCTGCTGACAGGGCTTAGCCCATTCACTAAATACTTTTATTCCATCGGCTCCTCTACCCATGAGTTGAGCGGCCCGGGGACTGACCATCACTTTACAACTTCTCCGGTTCCCGGAACGGTTCAGCCGATCAGAGTTTGGGCTATTGGAGACTTTGGCAAAGCCAACACCAGAGAGCAGGCTGTGCGAGACGCTTATCTGAATTATACTGGAAATGCTCATACGGATGTCTGGCTTTGGTTAGGTGATAACGTTTATGACACCGGCACCGACCAGGAATATCAAACCAAGGTTTTTGATAATGCCTATTATGGTGAGGTATTCAAGAATATGCCGTTCTGGCCATGTCCCGGCAATCATGACTATGGCTCCATTTCCCCTCCGCAAAGCACCATAGATCCGGCCAGCCCCAGTCATACCGGTCCGTATTACAACATTTTTGAAATGCCCACGAATGGGGAATTAGGAGGTGTTGCCTCCGGTCGCGAGCTTTATTATTCATTCGACTATGGTAACGTTCATTTTATTTCGCTTAACTCCGAGTTAGGCTCTCCATTTAATGCTGCTCATGACTGGACAGGAGCCAGGCTTTCCGGGGGATTTACCAGTTCACCATTAACCGAATGGCTCGAACAAGATCTGCAGGCCAATACTCAACCGTGGGTAATAGCCTATTTTCATCAGCCGCCATACACGAAAGGCTCTCATGATTCAGATCTTTTTTATGAACGATATATGATCGCCATGCGCGAAACATTCGTACCGATCTTCGACCAATACGGAGTGGACATGGTGATCTGCGGACATAGCCACGTTTATGAGCGCTCTTATCTCATTAAAGGTCATTATGGCAACTCGTCTTCTTTTGATCCCAATACCATGGTGGTAGATGGTTCAAGTGGAAGAGCTTCTTTGGGAGAAGCATACGTCAAAGACATGACTCAGCCAAACGGAAAAGATGGTATTGTTTATGTTGTTTGCGGAAGCTCCGGAAGTCTTGACTCAGGTTCTCCGCTTAATCATCCCGTGATGTACACTGGATACGATTCCATAGGGGGATCGTTTGTACTTGACATCAGCGGTGACACGCTTAATGGCAGGTTCCTGAACGAAGCCGGGGAAATAAAAGACGAGTTCACAATGATGAAAATTTTTCCGCCTGACACCAATACTTCTACAGCCGGTTTTTCCGAACTGGTGGTTGATTTCAATATTTACCCGAATCCGTTTATTGGAGAAACGCAGGTAGAATTCTCTCTGATCAACAATTCACCCGTAGCTATCGAGCTTTTTGACCTTGGCGGGAAGAAAGTAAAATCAATTTACCACAACGCTGAAACTCAGGCGGGGCAACACTCAATGACCATCCGTAACCTGGACCTGCCTTCCAAAGGCTTGTATTTGCTGAGATTAACAGTGGATGGAAAAGAATATACCGAGCGCCTGATAAAATCTAACTAAGCAAGCAGTTAATCTTTATTCTTCTTTTTATCTGAGGGGGTTTCAGGGTCCTTGGTTGTCTCATCATACCGTTCATCCTCATAGATCAGCTCTGCATCTAATTCACCGATGATCTTGAATTCTGTTCTGCGGTTGTTCTGATGACATGGGCAGTCACTGGAATTATCCTGCGGACATTCTTCATACTTGCGGCAATCATCGAGCAGGCGTGTTTCGCCATAGCCTTTAGCCTGCAGGCGAGCTTTTGGGATTTCTCTGCTTATGAGATAATTCACACAGCTCTCAGCACGCTTTTGTGACAAGCTGAGGTTGTATTGTTCCGTTGCGCGAGTATCGGTATGAGATCCTATTTCAACAATGATAGTCGGGTTTTCAATCATGATGTTGTAAAGCGTATCAAGCGTAAGCTTTGATACTTCACGCAGATCCCACTTGTCGAAATCATAATAGACGTTCTTTAAACGATAGGCTTTGTCAAGAACTTTCTTCTTAAGATAAATATCAACATACAGCGTGTCCGATTCAACTATCCCTTTAGTATTGAATGGAACTGAGTTGGTGAGGTAACCTTCAGCCGAACCTGAAACTCGATATTCTTTCTCAACATTCACCGGGAAATAATAGCGCTGTCCGTTGATGATGGTATCATCACCGAGGTGGATGTTTTGGAGGATTCCCTCATCACTCTCGAGCGAAAGCGCCACCCGTGCATTTTCGATTAGAGTTTTCGTGGTATCATCTTCATCATAAACATATCCCATCACTGCCACATTGATTATCCTGATATATTCGAATGAGAAAATATCATCGCAGCACGTTTCGCTCCGGATGGAAATTATTCCCGGACGGTTAGAAACAAAAAAACCTCCTTTCCCTTCATCCGTCATTCTGAAATACATGTCATCGGTGCTTGAGTTAATGGGATAGCCGATGTTCACGGGGTCGCTCCATCTTGTTCCGCTTCCGTCCGACTTAAAAACATCATATCCTCCAATACCAACCTGCCCGTTTGAACTGAAGTAAAGTGTTCCCGATGTTGCGTCAAAGTAAGGTGTCGCTTCATCCCGGTCGGTGTTGATTTTAGAGCCTAAATTTTTAGGCGTACTGAAAGTTTTTCTGCTGATATTGACAGAAGATGCATAAAGGTCTAACCCTCCTTTTCCTTCAGGACGATCCGATGCGAAATACAAAGTCTCGTAGCCTTTTTTTCCGGGCGCAACCCACGGATGCGTGCTTGTGTGATCCGGGAGATTTATTTCAGCGCTTACACTCACCGGCTCTCCCCAAATTCCGTCCTGTAGTTCGCTCATTTGAATCGCGCAAACTATTTTTCCATTTTTCTCATTCTCTCCGCATTGCGTGTAGTAAAAACGCTGTCCGTCAGCCGAAAGCGCTCCGTTGGCAACATGATATCCGGCAAGATTGAATCTATCGAATACCTGCGCGGAGTCATAGACATTCCGCTTGCGCACGGTTGACTTGTAGAGTTTAATGAAATGATCAACACCTTCTTCATTTACAACTATCACCGTGTCTGATGGCAGAGAGGCGTAAAGCAGCGTAGTATCATCCCACATCAGCGGGGCAATGTCGGTATATGGGGAATTCACTTTCCTATCGAGGTGATACACATTCAATGGCAGCGGGTCGTCCTTAAGCTGCAAAGCGAGCTCACAACCTTTTGATTCGATTTGCGCCCATTTCTTAAGATTTGAATCCGATCCTTTGTAGCTTTTCGCAAAATCATCGAATGCAGTTTTTGCTTCCTCATGCTTGCTGTTCATTTTCATCATCAGCGCCTTCCAATACGCTGCTTCGGGATAATTCACGGGATCAATTTCTGTAACTCTTTTATACCATTGCTCCGATTTTTTATAGTCGCGGGCTACACGATATGATTCGGCAAGTCTGTAAGCGATCGAAGCATTTTCTGGCGTATGCTGCATGATCTCTTCATACAAGTCACTTGCAGCATAGATATTCCCTTTCTGCAGCATCTTGTTCGCTGCCTTGCTGTATTTTCCTGCTTTAAACTTCTTGGGCTTTTTGGTTTTCTTTGATTCTGTCTTAACTGAGTCAACAGCTACATTTTCAGTCTGCGCTGAAAGATGTGCTATGCTTAGAAACAGTATTACAACAATCAGGAATCTTTTCACTTTTTTGGGATTCAGGTTTTAAGATTATATCATCAATTCAAGCCTTATAACCTCGGGCACGGAACCAGCACTGGCGCCTCCACTTTGGTTATTTTACCTATGTACATGAGCGAAATCTCAAATGCCCCGCGGTTGTTGCTGGCAACCACGAGGTCAGAGCTATTTATATCATAAGCAAAGCCCGCCCGGATGCCGCGATGCTCGATGCTTGCCGAAACCACTCCTGCATCTTCAAGACGATACCATCCGCCCAGGCTTACGATAGTTTTATTGTCATCATTAAAGTGATATTCGATTGCGGTCCCGAAATTCAGCTCACGCGCTTTGTTCTGATGCATGAATAAAAAATTCGGGGTAAAGTAAATGTTTTTGGTGGCCTTGATATTTAAACCGGCATGAACAACCTCACGCAAATCCAGCTTCTCATCTTTTCCGAGAAAGGATTCCTTTGGAACGGTGATATGATAGAACGACCCGCCAGCGAATATGCCCAGCCGTTTCCCGACCTTTGAACTCCACATCAAGCCTGCTCCCATATCGAAGTAGTTGACACTGGAGCCATCAAATGATTCTCCGTTTGAGATTGTCTGGTCAAAATCCTGAGTGGTACTATTGTATTGTTGCGGAAACAACAAACTGTTATGATCGAGTGAGCGGTGAACATAACCCAACTGAATTCCAATACCGATGAAATGCTTCTTTGATTTTCCGAGCACTTTGTTGTAAGCCGCTGAAGCCATCAGGCTCATGAGGCTAAGATTGCCATCACCAGCCTGGTCGTAAACAACGGAAAGGCCAGCGCCAAAAACATCCTTAATTTTTCCATCGAGCAAGCGCATATCGAATGACGCGCCAAAAGTGTGATAGGGTGTGGTAACGCTTCTCCATTGATTTCTGTAGATCGCGGTTACGCGGTATGACCCGTCAACAAAACCGGTGAGTGTCGGATTGAGTGTAAGCGGTGATGCGTAAAACTGTGAGAAATGAATATCCTGCGAGAAGGAAATACTTTGCGCTGCGAACAACAAAACCAATAATAAATGGGACCTCACCATTTTTAAAAAATCTTTCGCCTAAAGTAATAAAATCGAAGCTGAAAATTAATCGAATCATCCCTGATAAAAAGCAAGAGGCCGGAAGTTTTTCCGGCCTCAATATTTTCTACCAACTCCGACTCCTTAGAACCTCGGACAGAACTTCACCTTGTTCTTTTGCTTGAAAGAGCCGATGTGAATTGCAGAAACTTCAAACGCGCCTTTTGAATTCGTTGCGTCCGTCAGCTCAGAAAAATTCAGGTCGTAGGAAAATCCAAAACTGAAACTGATAATATCAAACCTTGTTGCAAGGATCAGAGCATCGCTTGCGATTCCTTTTTCATATCCTCTCACGATCCTGTACCACGGGCCGATGTAGAACGCATTCCCCTGCGGTTCGTTTGGAACAAACAACAATTTCAGATATGTCCCGATTTGCGTTTCAAATGCCGGACCCTGACTTAAGATCAGGAAACTGGGCAGCAGATCAAGCGAATTGCTGAGGGGCACCTGAACACCACCAGTTCCTGTATATTTGATGAACAACTTTGCATCCCCGGTTCCAAATGATTGATTCGGCATGTTCACGTGACTCACGGAAAAGCCCGCCCAGTAATTGGTTCTCTTTTTAGGGAAATAATACCAAAACACACCGGCACCAAGGTCAAAGAAAATAAAATTGTCATTAAACGTTTCGTTGTTCGGCTGATTAGGATTAAAATCTCCAATGGTTGGATCGAATTGATTTCCGAACCGCAATCGAGTATAATCAATGCTACGGAAACCGATACCTGCCTGAACTCCAGCGCTAATAAAATGATTTCCCCTGCTGTTGAGTGATTTCAAATAAGCGACAGATAAGCTCGGCTGGTTGGTTCCAAATGCCGCATCACCGGCTTTGTCATTCAGAAATGATAACCCAACTCCGATAGCATCGTGTTTGCTGCTCGGAATGCCAATACGCAGGTCGAACGATGCGGAGAATGTGCGGAACATTGGCACAGTTTCATCCTTCAGGATGCTGCTCCACTGGCTCCTGAAAATTGCAGTGAGCCGGTAATTGCCGCTGAATAATCCGGTCATTGCCGGGTTCACATTCAAAGGACTTGCATTGTACTGCGAAAAATGCGGATCCTGAGCTAAGGATTCAAAGCTGAAGATCGCTGCGAAAACCGCGATTGTGGCTGCTTTCAAGTGTTTCATGACCTCAAATTTATTAAAATTTAGTTCTCGTTATTTTAAAATTGTTACGCTTCCCTTAATCTGCTTTTCCTGCCTGTCATTAAATATCGCCTTCACATAGTAAACATAAACATCCGGGGGCACCGGCTTTCCGCGATAAGTTCCGTCCCAGCCCACATTGGTACCGTCCGGTGTTTCAAATACCTTTTCACCCCATCGGTTAAATACCTTAAAGTCTGCCGAAGCTATGGAGATTCCCAATACTTTCAAAATGTTATTATCCCCCTGACCATCTGGTGTAAATACATTCGGCACCACAACGATCAGCTCATTGTCCACATCAATAAAGATGGTATCCCGATAGCTGCATCCGTTTGTCAGGTCAGTTACATTTAAAACATAAGTGGTTGGACTTACCGGTGATGCGGTCGGGATCATCGAATTCGGATCATTCAAACCATTCTCAGGATCCCATGTGTATTGGTATCCGGGATTTGCAGGAGTAATAGTCGGCACAAGCTGGATTTCCTGGCCAAGATTTATTTTAACCTCACTGCTGTCAAAAGAAACTGAAACAGGCGGATAAGCGACCACAGTAATCGAAGTATCCGTTTCGCATTGCTGCTGATCAATAATCGTAACGAGATAAGTCCCCTCTGTCAGACCGATGAAATTTTCATTCGTCTGCGGAGCTGATCCGTCAATGGAATATTCATAGGGAGGCGTTCCGCCATTTGCGTTTAATGAAATTGAACCGCTTGCTTCTCCTTCGCAAGGCTGTAAGACTGAATAAGTGAAAGTAATTGTAGTCGGTTCGTTAATAAGCAATGAATTAAGAGAGTCTGTGCAGCCGTTCAGGTCTGTAACTGTCACCGAATAAGTACCTGCCGCAAGGTTTGCGGCAACAGGCATCATCTGTGAATCGCTCCACAAATAATTGTACGGAGAAGTTCCACCCGTTGCAGACACCAGCAATATCCCATCGCTTGAGCCAAAGCAGGATGCCGGGATCGTGTTATCAAGGTTAAGCGCTAACACCCCTGGTTCGTCAATCGTTATCGTGTCCACTTTAGTGCAGTTGTTAAAATCTGTGACGGTGACGTAATAATCTCCTGCCGTGAGTCCGGTGGTGTTAGAATCCGGGGCATTATTATTCCATAAGTAGCTGAAGGGTCCTGTTCCTCCCGAAGAAACCCGCACCGATGCATCACCGTCAGCAGCGCCAAAGCACGAAGCATCATTGGTAACCGATGCCAGAATAATATCCGCTGGCCCAGCGACATTCGCTGAAGAGTTGATCGTACAGCCAAAAGAGTCCGTCACCGCTACCGATACGCTTCCCGCAGACAATCCTGTAGCATGCGCAGTGCTTTGTGCCGGCTGAAGATTCCAGAGGAAAGTATAATTAACAGTGTCACCCAAAACGGACGCTGCGGCTGTTCCGTCCGAACCATTGAAACACGTAACATCGGTAGTTGTTATCGTAATGGAGAAACTATCGGGCTGTCCAACCGTGGCGCTGTTCACAGCAACGCAGTTGCTATCATCGGTAACAGTAACCGCGTAAGTTCCTGCTGATAGCCCGGTTGCGGTTGGAGTTATCTGACTGTCAGACCATAAATAATTATAAGGCGGTGTGCCTCCTGCTGCATTAACTGTTCCGGTTCCATCTGTATAACCATAGCAGGATGCATCTACCACGGTTGTGGTGACAATGATCTCAGATGGTTCCGTCACCGGTGTAGAATCAACTATAGTGCAGCCGCTTCGATCGGTCAGTGTCACCGTGTAAGTTCCGGCTGTAAGGGTATCCGCTAATGGTGTTGTATCGCCATTGCTCCATAAATAATTGTACGGCACGGTTCCACCGCCACCCACCGCGAGTGCGGTGCCGGAATTCCCGCCAAAGCAATTGATATTTTTAGAAGTCAAAGCCACCGTCAGCGGAGGCGGCACAGTGATCACCACGCTGTCGGATGCCTGGCAGTTATTGTTATCCGTTACGGTGATGGAATAAGTTCCTGCGGAGAGATTAAACAGAGTATCGGTCAAAACTCCAAAATTTGTTTGGTTGGTATTCCAAAGGAATGAATAAGGCGGTTCGCCACCGATCGGAACCGATACTGCATTGCCATCAGAAGTTCCGTTGCAGCCTAAGTTTTGCCCATAAACATTTACGTTGTACGTGGTGTAGAAGAGCACATCCACCGTATCCGTTGCAAAGCATGTTCCATCGGTAACTGTCACTACGTAGATGGTAGTGTCGGTAGGATTTGCAATAGGGTTTTGAATATTCGGATCTGACAATGCGGTTGCTGGCAGCCACGAATAAGTAAAAACGCCTTGCGGTGGGGCGCTTATCCCGAACCGGACATTCGGCCTTGAAGCCGTTGTGGTTGGTGATGACAAAGTACAGCCAGATAGAAAATCCGCTGCCGCATAAAGACCGGATGTAAATGGCGTTGAAGTGTAGCTGATAATATCATCACCTGAATATCCATTGTTATCGAAACATACTTCAACCAAAACATTCGAGAAACCATCCCAGTCGTACGGATTGTCGAATGTAAAAGTATTCCATCCTGCCGTTGTGGTAATATTTTTGGGATTGAAAACAACTTCAAGGTTCGGATGAAAAGTGTTGCCGATCACATCCTGATTAGTGCAACCCATTTTGATGGTAAATCCTGAGAATGACTGCGTGGAATTTTTGAATGCAACCTGAAAGGCGATACTTGTAAAAATCCCTCTCTCCATATTGCTCGCTTCAAGCTCGGATTTCTGGAAAAGCATTTGCATCCGCCCATCATGGAAATTTCCCTTGAATGGAGTGGGATTTGATGTGACACTAATTCCAACTCCTACCGTTCGCACAACTGGAGTTGAAACCGGTGTGCCATTCACCCCGCAGTTAAGTTGTATGGGCGAGGGCGTGCCGGTTGCATTAGAATTCAGTTGTATCGGTGTCGGAAGGCACAAACTTGTATCGGGACCGGCAACAATCGTGACCGTTGTATCTACGAGCACAGTCACATATCCCTGACCTATACATCCGCCTTCGCTTACGTCAACAATGAACGTTGTAGTTCCGGTAAGCTCAGCTTTCGGAAAAGCAATCGCAGGATTATCAACAACATTAGCTGGCGACCACGATATCACTGCATTATTAGCAGAACGCTGGCAAACACCAAACCGGATGTTCGGACGATTCATGCTCATGAGGGGCGAGGAGAGATTGCAGCCGTTCATGGCATCATCAAAGTCATGCGCCACCGAACGATAAACGGTGGTGCTGTAATATACCTGGTCATCATTGGAATAATTCACATTGTCAAAGCAAACCTCCACGATCAGGTTCGACAATCCGTCCCAGTCATATTGAGAGGTTAGCTGAAAGTTATTCCACCCTGCTGTTGTGGTATAAGAAACCGGCCCATAAACTATCGCCATGCCCGGGGCAAAGTTTGTAGTGGTGGAGGTTCCCGGGAATTCGCTGAGATTAGTGCAGCCAATTCTGATAGTAAAACTGTTGAATGGAAACGTGCTGGTTTTTAAGCCTACATTGAATGCGAGTTCGGTGATAGCCCCGCCTGAAATACCCATTGCATTGAGTTCAGATGCACGGTAGAGATACTGCACCCTTCCATCTTCCCAGTATCCTCTAAACGGGGTTCCGGTTGCAGTATAAGTGCCGCCCGTTCCAAGAGTATAGGTCTGTGAAGAATTACTACATGGAACCACGGCAACACCGCAAACAGTTGGCGCAGTGGTAAGGCTTAATTGTAATGTTTCTCCCGGACAAACCGTATCCGGGTCAGCATAGGCAGTTACGCTGGGCGCCACTCCTGAAATTCCAACGGTGATCGTATCGCTTCTCAGGCAACCCTGTGCCGATGACGAGGTAAGGTAATAGGTTGTCGTTGACGGTGGACTGGCAATTGGATTATGAACGATAGTGCTGCTGAGGCCGGTCAAAGGTGTCCAGGTATAGGAGAAAGGACCGTAATTGGGATTGCTGACGGCAGCATTTAACTGAACCAGAGAGTTGAGGCAAATGGAAGTATCACGGCCTGCATTGAGTGTATAGGGTGGTTGCACATCCACAAACACAGAATCAACTCCGCAGTCGCTGGTTACAAAATATTTTGTCGGCACCGATGGTGTTGCAATCGGATTGTGAATGTTAGGATTGGATAAGCCTTGTGTTGGGCTCCACTGAAAAAATGTTCCCCCGATCGCATCCAGTTGTATCGGAAGCCCGCAATATACCTGGTCGGCACTCGCCACCACGCGGTTGAAAACAAAAATGCTAAACACGAAAGTTTGCGGGGTGGAAACAGGGCAACCATTGTCAAGATAGGTGACATGAAATAAATGTAAGCCGCTATCTGCTACAGCAGGGAACCAGGAAAACCGACCGGTAACCGAAGGGCCAGAGCCAATAACTGTGAAAGTAGCTCCCGGAATTGCTGTTGACGCATTCGAGCTCAAATTAACGTTATCTCCATTCGAATCCGTTACATTGATATCAAAGGTCAACTGCGAATTGGGACACATCTGTATCGTATTGGAATCAATAAAACCTCCCCCGGTCATATTCCCGATATTCACAATTGAAGGTGGTGTATTGGTACACAGGTTTGGGTTGATCACCACAACCTGAATGTCCCGCATCGTAGTACCTATCAAAACGCCATTCCTGTATTCCTCAACCAGAATTGTAATCACTGCAACCTGCTGAATGTTGGGCGTGAAAGTCATCTGACCTGTGTTAGGATCAAAAGAAAAACTTCCTGACGTAGTTGATAGCGGATAATTTACATTGTAGCTGCCCGTGTATCCGATTGGAATATTGTAGCCATCGCTTGGCTGAACCATCCGGTACACCAGCGAGTCTCCGTCAATATCCACGGCTCCGTGGTTGTAATTAAAAGGAATACCCGCACAGATGTATGGAACCGGAAGGGTTGTAAAAATTGGCGAATTATCGCACAAACCATTGGCATTGTTGATTGTTGCAAAAGCATAAAGGTTAAAACTCGATGCGGTTACCAGATTTGTGACCGCATTATTCCTGCAACATTCGGTATAGCCTACTATCCAGTCCGTGCAACCTGCAGGCAAAGTGATTACGCCCGAGTAAACAAACTGCTGTACACCCGGAAATGAACCGCCATTGCAGGTACTGTTAATGAGCTGGCTTGGACAAAGCGGAGATACTTCTTGCGAGCTTTGCTGGTTAAGGGTCTGAGAGTAAGTGCCGGCAGGGATGTTACATGAGGGTGAAAAATAGCTGATGGAAATAGTTGATGGCGCATTGATCCCCGCACAATCCCGGTAAAAAGCTACTGTAATTCTGTACTGATTATTTCCCAGACATTCATAGGTAATGTCCGTGCCCATGGCATGAGAGCCAAAGACCCTATCGGGCATAAATAACACTGCCAAAAGACAGCCGGTAACTATGTGTCTGATCATCCGGTTAATTTCGAAGGTCGGGGCAAGCCTTAAAAATAATAATTTTATTAAAATCTGACTTCAAAAAACCTCTCACTTCGGGTAAATTTTTGATTTTCAATTCCACTATAAGAAAGTATTTTTCCGGCAGAAAAACCAATTTAAAAAATGTACAGAACGAACACTTGCGGGGAGCTTAGAATATCCAATGTCAACACCAAAGTTACGCTTTGCGGATGGATTCAAAAAAGCCGTGATCTCGGAGGAATGACCTTCGTTGACCTGCGTGACCGCTACGGCATCACGCAGCTTGTTTTCAATATGGAAACGAATGCGGATCTGTGCAGGCAAGCGCGCTCTTTGGGAAGGGAATTCGTGATCCAGGCTAAAGGAAAAGTAGCAGAACGCAGCAATAAGAACCCTCAGATTCCAACAGGAGAAGTTGAAATAATTGTTGAAGAATTAAAAGTTCTGAACGCATCGAAAACACCACCATTCACCATTGAGGATGAATCTGACGGAGGTGAAGACCTGCGCATGAAATATCGCTACCTCGATCTGCGCAGGCGGCCTGTTGCTTCTAATATCTTATTACGCCACAAGCTCGGAATGGAAACGCGCAAGTACATGGACTCGCAGGGTTTCATCGAGGTGGAAACTCCGATGCTTATAAAATCAACTCCCGAAGGCGCGCGCGATTTCGTGGTTCCCTCAAGAATGAATCCGGGAGAGTTTTATGCACTCCCACAATCTCCACAAACCTTCAAGCAAATTTTGATGGTGGCGGGATTTGATAAATACTTTCAAATAGTGAAATGCTTCCGCGATGAAGACCTGCGGGCTGACCGCCAGCCGGAGTTCACGCAGATCGACTGCGAGATGTCATTCATCCACCAGCAGGATATTCTCGACACTTTCGAAGGATTGATCGTGCACCTCTTTAAAACCGTGAAAGGCGTTGACCTCGGAAAAATGCCGGTGATGAACTATGCCGATGCAATGAAATATTATGGCTCCGACAAACCAGACACCCGTTTCGAAATGAAGTTTGTCGAGTTGAAAAGCCTCACCCCTGCCCTCTCCAAAGGAGAGGGAGTTAAAGTCCTCCCCTTCGGGGAGGATTTAGGAGGGGCTGGGTTTAAAGTTTTTGATGAAGCCGAATTAGTTGTCGGAATTTGTGCAAAAGGCGCAGCAAATTACTCACGCAAACAGTTAGATGAACTTACTGAATTCGTGAAGAAACCACAGATCGGGGCGAAGGGTTTGGTATATGCCAAGTATGAAACCGATGGCAGTTTTAAATCTTCGGTTGATAAATTTTTCTCTGCCGATGCGTTGAAAAAGTGGGCTGAAAAATTCAATGCCTCCCCCGGTGACCTCATGCTCATCCTTGCAGGCGAGGCTGATAAAACAAGAAAAGCGCTGAACGTGCTCCGCCTCGAAATGGGCGACAGGCTCGGCTTGCGCGACAAGAATGTTTACAAGCCGCTTTGGGTAGTTGACTTCCCGCTGCTCGAATGGAACCCCGATGACAAGCGCTGGTATGCCATGCACCACCCGT
>CAYOYI010000016.1:0-19702 GCA_964408105.1 uncultured Chitinophagaceae bacterium
TCCATCAATGGGGTAGAAGTGAATTCTTCGCCAAAACTGCAGGAAGTAGTTGCGCAATATCGCCCGGGTGATAAAATAACTGTGGTGTATGACCGCGGTGGTAAGCAACATACAGCAGGCATTATCCTGAAAAATCAGAACAAAGGCACTGATTTTCTTACTAAAAGTAAAGTTGAGGTAATTGATGTGCTTGGGATAGAATTTTCGGAAGTTCCGGCAAAAGAACTTAAGGAATTGGGAATTAACAACGGAGTGAAAGTAACTGGTATTCGTGAAGGCAGGATCAGGAAGTACACGGATATGCGAGAGAATTTCATTATCACAAAAATTGACAAGCAGCCGGTTAATTCGGCAGATGATGTGATCAGGATTTTAGAGAATAAGAAAGGTGGAGTAATGATAGAAGGAGTATATCCGGATTATCCTGGCACATATTACTATGCTTTCGGCATGTAAAGATTTTCGGTTGGTTTCATGCATGTAGGGCATGCATGTAAGAGGGTCCGCTTCCTGCGGACCCTTTCTTTTTTATTTTACAACGGACTTTTCCGCCTGAAATGATTTAAGCATCGCAATTGATTTTTTAATTAATTCGTGATCCATTTCATTAACCTCTATGCCTTTTCCAATCGCACTGATAAGCATCACGGTTAACTTACCTCCAAGATGCTCTCTGAATTCGTTAAGTCCCGACAGTAAGCTGTTCGGATCTTCAGGGGTTTGGGGTTTGCTGACAAGCTCAGGGCGGTACACCTGAAATCCAAGATTAACGATATGGTTAATTATTTCTTCAAGTTCATGTTTCGATAGCCTTCCGGATAAATGTGAATAGATGGAGTCGAGACAAATGCCGATGGCAACAGCTTCCCCATGACGGACTTCATAGTTTGTAAGCCACTCTAATTTATGTGAAGCCCAATGTCCAAAATCCAATGGCCGTGATGAGCCCATCTCGAAAGGGTCTCCACTGGCAATATGATCAAGATGAAGTTTCGCACAGCGATAGATCAATTCCTGCATCACTTTTAAATCACGGGAAACTAACGCAATTGTATTTTCCTTAATGAAATTAAAAAAGGAGGCATCCTTTATAAGTGAAACCTTAATCGCTTCTGCAATTCCAGAGCGCCAGTCTCGATCGTCAAGAGTACTCAGAAACGTGTGGTCGTTTATTACAGCGGTTGGCGGGACAAATGTGCCAAGGAAGTTTTTTTTGCCGAATGCATTAATTCCATTTTTTACACCTACTCCGGAGTCGTTCTGCGACAAAACCGTAGTTGGGATCCGGATATGCCGGATTCCCCGGTGCGCGATAGCCGCAGCATAACCCACAAGATCAAGTACCGCACCACCTCCAATTGCCAGCACGTATGAGTGCCGGTCAATTCCTTGTCGGTTTATGACGGACAAAATAATATCCATTAGCAGAGGATCATTTTTACAAGATTCTCCCCCGGGAATGATTAAGGGCTCTCCGTTGGTTTTTATTACTGACTTATATTTATCAGCATACTTTAAGATTTGCGATACTAATCTCGGATGATTTCGGCTAACGCCATCATCAATAAAAAATATTGCCTTGCTGCTTTCATTACCACTTGCGGCTATAATGGCCTTTAAAATTTCATTTTCAATATCGAAGACACCCTCTGTAAAATGGACAGGGTAGGAATACTTAACAGAGAAGGATTGATTAACGGTACGCATTTTTGGATTGCCAAGTTTAGGCAATTCACCTAAATCAGCAGCTTAAGAAGGGGGTTATGGTTTGGCTAAAACCACTGTTTTCTAAGAAAGAACCATGCAAGAAGCGCAGCAAGGATCACGGAGGCGAGAAAGGTTAAATAGAATGCAAACGGGTTGTTTTCACCGGGCAGATGCACGTTCATTCCATAAAAGCTGGCTACCAGTGTTGGCACCATCAGCACGATTGTGACTGACGTTAATCTTTTCATCACCACGTTCAGGTTGTTTGAAATAATCGAGGCAAAGGCATCCATCGTTCCGTTCAAAATGTTCGTGTAAACATTTGACATATCCAGTGCCTGGCTATTATCAATAATTACATCCTGTAGCAGGGCTTGCATCTCTTCATTTTCATCAATTTTCAAAAAGTCGGTTCGTTGCATTTTCATCATCATCAATTCGTTTGCGCGTAGTGTAGTGACAAAATAGACCAAGCTTTTTTGTATGTGCATCAACTGGGCTAATTCTTTATTTCGGGAAGATTGAAATAATTCTTCCTCAAAAAGATTTCTCTTGTTGTTTATCTGTTTCAGGTAATGAAGAAAATAATAAACGTTTCTGTCGAGCATTTGAATTATAAATCGGCTTCGGTTTGCAGGGTCGAATTGCTTGACCCGTTTATTTATGAAGTTGTCAATGACTGGATTTTCAAACGGACTTATGGTTAATATCTTGTCCTCCATCAGAATGATCCCAATCGGGATGGTCACATAGAGTGCTTTATTATCGGGAAGGAGATTATTCTCATTAAGAACAGGAGTGTTCAGCACAACAAGTTTAACGCCATCCTCATGCTCATAGCGGGAACGCTCTTCCAGGTCAATAGAATCGGTTAAAAAATCAAGAGGGATTTCGAGGCTCTGGCTTAAACTTTCAAGGTCTTCCTGGCTGAAAGGGGGGTATATATTTATCCAGCAATCACTTTCGGGTGAAGTTATTCTGGAGAGTTCCCCATTGGCCTTCTTGAAAATTTCAATCATGCAAATCCACGTGCCGGTTAGATTAGTTCACAAAAATTTGGCGCGTAAATATAGCTATTTACAGAGTAGATTTAAGAGTTCGTGACCTAAGAAGATGGTCTAATTCTTTTTTTCCGGTGCTTTTTTGTCACCTGAAATCTTTTCAAGATTGTTTCTGGCTAGAACAAAATCCGGGAATAGTTCGAGGGCTTTTTCAAAGTTTTGTTTTGCAACGTCAGGCTGACTGATTTCCAGCGCGATAACTCCTCTCATATTAAATGCCGCAGCTTTGATCGGTACCTGCTGAGAATCTCCCGTATTATTGGATATAGTTACGCTGCCTTGCTCGTCCGTTGAGCCAATGATAGCGTTGAGGTTTTCACTGCACTCACCGTACCTTTTGAGCATGTATTGCAGGGAGGCTATATTGTATCGGTGATAAACATTCTTTGAAAGTGCAAATAACTTTTCAAAGCTTTCCAGCGCTTCTTTCAGCAGTCCTAAATTTTGTTGAGAAACAGCAACCAGCTCCAAAACTTCCGCATGATCCGGATTTTTTTCAAGTATTTCCCTGCCCAGTAAAACTACCTGAACATTGTTTCCGCTGTTATAATATAGATAGGTTAATGTGTCCTTAAGCGTATTGCGTTCTGGCTTCAGGGCTATCATTGTGTACAGAGCTTCCCGTGCAACACCGAGGTCATTGTACTTTATGGCTTGGTCATAGATTTTTTTTTGAAGGTCGAATAATTGATCTTTTGTTAGAGAATTAGCAGCAGGTGCTGATTTGTCTTTTTGTGAATAAACATTTGAAGTGGTAAAAAATAATAGTAGCAGTATTAATGGGTAGCGGTTCATTTGAGCTAATTTTAAAGTTCTCGAAAATAAAAAAGGTTAGGAGTTCATCCTAACCTTTTTATTTAAAAACTGCTTAAAAGCTTAAGGCCTTGTAAGGATAAGCTTTCTGCTATGGAATTCATTATCCGTATTAATTATAGCATAATAGGTGCCGTCAGCGAGCCAGCTGAATTCAAAATCCAGTTGATTTGTTCCGGCTATTACATGATGAATCGACTTGCTAATCACTTGGCCTAAAGTATTATAAACGGTAACATTTAGGTCCTTATCGGAAGTGGTAACCACCTTTATTGTGCTATTATCAGAAGCTGGGTTTGGCTGGAACTCACTAATTGTAAATAATCCGGAAGATGTGATCATGGCACTTACTATATAGGTAAGTTCCGAGGTTCCATCAAGATCAATTTGATTCAATCTATAGTAATACAAAACATTAGGCTCAACCTGCTCATCATTATGGAAATAGTTAAGTGTGCCGGAAGAGTTTCCAGCACCCTCAACCCATCCAATGTATTCGAAGTTAACTCCATCAGTGCTGCGTTGAACTTCAAATCCTGAGTTATTTATTTCAGTAGCGGTTGCCCATTTCACCCTTATAAATTCATTGTTAACAGGATCCGCTTGAAGGTATAATAATTCAATAGGTAATCCAGCACCTGTTCCACCACCCAAGCCCTCATTGGAGAAAGAAGTCAGGCCGGAAGCCCTGATGCTATCAGTCGGGTAGTAGGGAAAGCCTGAAGCAGGGTCATTTTCTCCCCTAATCCAGCGCAGGCCGTTATTATACACGGTTACGCCATCACAAAGATCACCCGAACCCCATAGGTATGGGCTCCAATCTGCTGTTGGCCCGGGTGTAAAGCTATCGGGAGCTTTAAATATCTTCAAGTGTGTTAAGCCCGGATTTTGATACAGAAGCCAATCCTTATCAGGGAATGTGTATAAATCATAATGCCATGGCAGACCAAGTGTATCATCATTGATATCCGGTGTCACACTCCAGTAGCCAAATTCCCTAACCATCCAGAAGAATTCAAGAAACTGTGGGCCTGTAGTATAGTAGCAGTTGGTTGTAACGGTATTTATGCCGATTGTTCCAATGTCAGTCATTGCAGTAAACTTAGCTGCGATACTTGTTACAGTATCAGGTTTCACTGCACCAATGCTTGAGCGCAAATCCACTGAAACCGGGTTATATCCTCTGAAATTAGGAACCGGGTTAGTGTTACCTACAGGTGTTGCACCTACTGGAAAACGATAATAATTGTTGGCACCGACAGAAACATCACGTCTCAAAGTGCCTTCTACGAAATTTGAATAATAGTCTCCAAAACCCCCCGATGCACTTGTTATACTGGCTGGGTCATCATTTGCAACGTAAATTTCGTTTGTGTCAGTAACAATGCGGCCATTAGTTAACTCAAGAGATTCTGTAACGGTTGCATCATCTTCAAGTGTAACAACGCTGCCATTGAAGGCACCTCCACCTGCGATAGTAAATATGTCAACAACAAGATTCGGGAAGGAAACATTGGATCCATTTACTACATAGTCCACATCATCGCCCAAAAACTTTACTTCACCTGTGCCGCCCGTTGTTCCATCGCAAGTCCAGGTACCTAAGCCAATACCTTCAGCATCAACATGTACTTTTCCCCTCTGGCTTCCGCTCGATTGAATGTCCAATGCACCACCAGATTTGATATCTACGTTCCCATCATGAACGTATAGCAATGCATCTGCCTGAACCGTAACTGAACCGCGTATGGTCAGGTTTTGTGCCGATAGGCACAAAGGGAGTATGAAAGCAATAAAAAGTGGGTAGAATTTTGCCATAAAGGGTTGTTTTTAAGGAAAAAGTTAATCTTCATGATTCAACTACACTAAAGTAGGCATTTAATTTGGTAAAAGCAACCCTGCAAATAAACTTTTTTTGCACAAATTTTAGCAGAGTTAAACGGACGGTTGTAACAAAGCCTGGCTTATACCGTAATAATAGCATCTTCCAAACAAAACAGAATAAACAAACCATAACCATGAAATAGAAAACCGAGGCGAACGAATGAGAATATTGAAGCTGTTGACCCTTGTGGGGCTGATCTCAACCATCTATCCCGGGAATGCACAAAACTCAAAACAAGCAAATATCTGGTACTTCGGCATAAATGCCGGAGTTGATTTTACCAATGGAAATCCTGTCGCCATCACAAATGGTGCACTTGAAGCAAACGAAGGTGTGGCGACAATGTCAGACAGGGTAGGGAACCTTCTTTTTTACACAAATGGCGGGGACGTGCCTAACATTGGAGCCGTTTGGAATCGTAACCACCAGGTGATGCCAAATGGTTTCCTGAACAACAATGGGGGCTGCAGCAGTTCAATACAATCCTCTCTTGCGATTCAGAAGCCGGGTAACCCGAATTCTTTTTATCTCTTTAGCACAGATTGTCTGGAAAATGCTCTTGAAGGTGGCTTAAGCTACAGCATAATTGATATGAACCTTGATGGAGGACTCGGAGACGTAGTTGTCAAAGGAGTTGAGCTTACTGATAAAGTGACAGAATCTTTATCAGCCGTTGGCCATACCAATGGAAGGGACTACTGGATTATCACTCATAAAGTAAATACTGATAGTTTTTATGTTTATCAGTTAACAGTAAGTGGCATCAGTGGGGTTGTAAAATCAAAAGTAGGCCCAGTAATTGACCAAACGGCAGGGGAAATTAAGGCCTCAGCAAACGGGCAACGCATAGTATATTGTGGTAATCAATCCTACACAGGTTTATATGATTTTGACGCTGAAACAGGAGTTGTCAGTAATTACAGGAATCTCAATATCGCAGGTTATACTGCCTGTTTTTCTCCGAACTGCGAATTTCTTTACATAACGGAAGTCATAAACAGAACAATATATCAATACCACCTGATTCCGCACGATGTTGCGCTCACAAAAGTTTTGGTAGGTACATCTTCAAAATACCTTGGTACTCTTCAACTTGGCCCCGATGACAAAATGTATCTGGCACAACGAAACAGCCAATATCTTGGGGTCATTACACGTCCCAACATAAAGGGAGTGAACTGCAATTTTGTTGAGCAAGGAGTTTTCCTTGGAGGAAAGATCAGTAAATGGGGACTTCCGAATTATGCCAATGATGTACTTGGCGAGTGCGTGCCATATCCGGTGGAAAATGTTTCGAGATATGATTTCGAAATGGTAAGCCAGCGTGCTAACAATAATGGAATAGTTCTTCGCTGGGACAATTCCGATGGTGCAGAATCTTATAGAATTGGCTACAGAAAATCTGGCGAGAAAGATTGGAACTATATTACTGCTATAGAAAACTCTGCTAGTCTTTCCGGATTGGACGAAAATTCTGAATATGAATTCAAGCTTCATTCGATAACCTATCAAGATGGAGTCTACGAACCTATTTATAATCACAACTATGATGACGTTGTGTATGGCAAGTCAGGTTCAGATGTTACCTTAAGGGCTTCTACATCGGATAACTTTAGCTTCGATGTGTTTCCAAATCCTGTGAGGGAAAAAGCGGTGGTGAGATTGAATCTTGAAAATAATTCTACCGTAGAAACCACAATAAGTGATCTGAACGGGAAAGTCATCTTTTTACAAAAATGGAATGAAATAACCGGAGCTCTGGAACTTCCGGTTTCAAACCTTCCAAATGGAATTTATCACCTGACCGTAAAAGCTGAAAACATGAGTGGTAACCGAAAGATAATTGTGATGAACTGAAGATTTCTATGAGGGTTGGGTTCAAGAAGGGGAGTTGATTCGTTCATCTCCCCTTCTTGTTTTTATTCAGTCCAGGCCGCAACTCCTGCGCACCATTTTTTCAAGTAAACGATCCGGAACGAATCTTTTTGCCGTGGTGAGGAGGGCAGCATTTTTTCCAGCCGTGTAAAATGGGGCCGGATGTGTTGAGCCGTCAAAGTATCGCTTAATAATGTACGAAACTTTTTCTGCCACTATTTCCGGCCCCGGTGCTTTTTCCATACCAGCGGCTCTTGCACTTTTTACCTTTTTCAGATGCTCATTATATTCCGAAACAGGCTGGGCAAAGGATTCTGGGTCAATCGTAGTGTGAATGTCACCAGGCTCAATTACAGTCACCTTGATCCCAAACTCCATCACTTCATTTCTCAGAGACCAGCTAAATCCTGCCAGTGCAAATTTTGATGCAACATAACTTGACCGGAAAGGCAGTGCAAATTTTCCTGCCAACGAACCAATGTTTATTATGAATCCTTTTCTGCTCTTTCGCATTTGAGGCAGGAATGCTTTAGTTAGCTCAATCATTCCAAAGAAATTAGTTTCAAACAGCTCTCTGATCTTTTCAACAGGCAAATCTTCAACTGCGCCCATCTGGCTAATGCCTGCGTTATTAATGAGTATATCAATCTGTCCGGCTTGCTTTGCGCAGAGTTCGATTGACTCCTTCTGCATAATATCCAGTTTCAGTAATTGGAATGATGCAGATTCTTTCTCAGGATTGCGCGAAGTGCCTATGACCTCAAATCCATCCCTCAATAATTGTTTGGCAATCGCAAGCCCGATTCCGCGTGACGCACCTGTAATGAGAACCCGTTGTTTGCTCAAAAACGCTTGTTTGCAGTAATAAAAAAGCCCAGGCTTTCAACCTGAGCTTTTTTTAAAAAATTACAATGAATTATTTACCGAAGATTTTTCCCAATGTTCCGCCCACGTTACCGCCAACTGCTGATTTAATTTTATCTCCGATTCCTCCACCTAACAGGCTGGTAAGATCACCCGAGTTGAAACCTCCGGAAGGTTTGCTCCCTGAAATTTTGCTGACGATGAACGGGACTACGAAATTACTTACCGTACCTGCAACCTGTTGGTTCAGGCCAACCTTTTGAACAAGGCTGGTCACTAACTGCTGGGCGATACCGTTTACAATAGGATTCCCTTGCACCGGTGATTTGCCGTTGAACAGATTTACCAGGCCATTTACATTTCCGGATGTAACTTCTTTAAGCAATCCATCGGTTACGCTCTTCTTTGCAGCGTCAACTGTCTTGCCTGCCTGGTCGGGATTAAGGTTGAACTTGCTGCCCAACTGGTTGAGCAGTTCGCCCTTTGCGGAATTAAGAATTGAGTCTAACATGTTTTTTGATTTAGGTAATTAAGAACCGTAAATGTAAAACAAATTGGAAGATAATTAGGCACTCCTAAATCAAGCGCTACTATAAATCCGGATACAGAAGCGAAATCCGTATGCGCCTAATCATTCTTCCGCAGCTGCCACTTCTTTCACGCCTTCTAATTTCAAACCCAGCTCATCTCGTACTTTCTTGTAAGCATCAACCGTGGTTTGAATTTCTTCATCGGTATGCGCGGCTGTGGGTATCATGCGGAACAGAATAATTCCCTTAGGAACTACCGGATATACAACACCGGTCACGAATACTCCGAGTTCACGTAAGCGAATCACGAGTTGCATACCCACCTGTGCATCGCCTGCCGGGACATACACGGGCACAATTGGTGAAGGCACATCGCCTACGTTGTAGCCGAGTTCGAGCAAGCCGTTGCGCAACTTTTTTGCAACTTCCCACATGCGGTTCCTGCGGGACGTATCATTGCGAATAATGTCGAGTGTTTTGTGCAGCGTCTCCACATAAATCATCGGCAGGCTCTTGGCAAACACCTGGCTGCGTGAATTGTACCGGATCCATTCGGCAACATTGTGCTTTGTGGCTGTCACTCCTCCAATGCTTGCGTATGCTTTTGCAAACGTGCCGAAGTAAACGTCCACTTTATCATGTACGCCAAAGTAAGATGCTGTGCCGCGTCCTTGCTCACCCATCACGCCAAAACCGTGCGCATCGTCAATAAACAGGCGCGCATCATATTTGTCTTTCAGCGCTACGATTTCATCGAGCTTGGCGAGATCACCCATCATGCCATACACACCTTCAGTCATTACGAGAATGCCTCCCTTACGGTCGCGGTTCAGGTGTTTCAGATGGTCTTCAAGGCTGTTCATGTCGTTATGGCGGAACACGCGAAACTTCGCATTCGTGAGGAACATCGCATCGAGCATTGAAGCATGCGAAAGCTTGTCAATGAGGATAATGTCATCCTTTCCAATCAGCGATTGAATCGTACCCTGCACACCGAGATAGCCGTAGTTGAAAAGCACAGCGGCCTCCTTCTGTAAGTATTCGGCAAATTTTTCTTCCAGTTCAACGTGGTATTTCGTGTTGCCTGTCATCATGCGAGAACCCATTGGAGCACTGGTGCTGTATTTTTTGGCTGCCTCAATTGCTACTTGCCTGATTTCTTCACTCTGCGCCAGGCCAAGGTAATTGTTGATTGACCATTGGATGCACTTCTGTCCGTTGAAGACAGTAGTAGTTCCGGGAACCGGGTCAAGAACGGGCATCGTAAAGTAGCGGTCGCCCATGGAGCGGAACATGCCGAAGTACCCGTCATTGGTATCGCATTTGGCAAAAACGTCTTTCATTTTTAGATCGTTAGTTTTCGGTTGATAGTTGCTGAAAAATCGAACACAAAACTACCGGATTTGGCGGGGATTATGTTGACGTAAATCAATGAAAAGCCCTGTTTGTTTCAATTATCGAAGCAGTGTAACCAGCTTATGTTGTTATCTCACGTGTGGTTACATTATCTTCAATCGCCCGCGCAATCTCAATTGCTTTTTCCAGCTGAATTTTTTTCCCTGCTTCCCTTTCTTTTGCCAAATCTTCCGCTGAAATGCTTTTAGAGATTTCATGATCCACCCAGGCATTTAGCTGGCGTTCGCTTGACCACGGAACAAAGTTCAGGGCTTCATTCACCGCATCAGAAACACTACGGAGCCGCGCTGCAGTTCTGCAATCGCCTTTTTTGACGAACAACATGGAAAAGCCGTTCAACGCAAAGACCATCATGGATTTATCACCGATCTCCCGTGCCGTGTTCATTCCGTTGTTCAGGCTTTTTAATCCATTTGCCAGCTCATCTTTCAGCATCTGGCAAAATGCAAGTGATATCTCCGCCCATCCTTTCAACGGCACCTGATAAGTGGAGGCAAACAATTCAACACTTTTTGACAGCGTAGCTTCCCCATTTTCATAATCATTCACCACCAAATAATGACATCCTTTCTGAAGAAATATTACAGCCAGCCCTGCATTGAAATCGCATCGCGTGCAAAACTTCTCCCCTTCTTCAAAAAACAACTTCGCTTCATCGAATTTTCCTTCATAGGTCAGCACTTCGCCTAAGAACCCGCATGCGGTTCCAATGGAGAAAGCGTCATTGGTTGCACGTCCATATTCTATTGCCTCCCGCAGGCGCAATGCAGATTGGTAATCTCCGCTGCTGATTCCCGCTATTCCCCGGTAAATAAGCGCGCGCCCTGCATGGCGGAAATCTTTTTGTTCTATAAATATGCTTACTGCCTCATTAAGAAGCCCGGCTCCTTCAACGTATTTGCTGATGAAAAGCCGGAGAGCCCCTGCGCCCATTAGCCCCCTCGCCAGAATACCCGGCTCTGTTTTTTCCTTGAGCTTTTCCCTTAATTCGGGGTTGTCTATACCCGTTGTTTTTGCCCATTCCAAACCTTCATTGATTCTGCCGCGTGTACCCCAGAACATGGTCATTGTACCGATCAGACGGATGCTTTCTGGCATGTTACCGGCTGTTGTTTTTGCATAAAATGCTGAACGGATGTTTTGAAACTCGCGCTCGATATGGTCTAACCAAGGCTCCGGCTTCGCTCCCCATAAATAAGGATACGTTTCTTCCAGCATCAGGATAAAATAATCCGCGTGGGCATTTTTCACGGCAACAATTTCATCGCTTTCCTGCAATTTGTCAATCGCATATTCCAACACGGTTTGCAGCATGGTGAAACGGGGCTCAACCGTTGCATCTTTTTCGTTGTAGTGTGAAAAAATGCGAAACAGCCCGAAGTCAACCAACTTTTCAGTTAGCAACACTGTGTCGCACTGTAAATCATTTTTGTAATTGCCAACAGCTTGCGCGGCTTCGAGCGTCCATCCTTCGCTGAACACCGCAAGGCGGTAGAAATATTTCCGGCAATCATCATCCATCAGATTGTAACTCCAGTCAATTGTGGAGCGGAGCGTTTGTTGCCTTTGCGGCAGGTCTTTTGGCCCGTGTGAAAGAAAATCGAGCGCTTTGCCCATCCGCTTGAGCAATGCAACCGGAGTGAAGAAATTGGAACGTGCAGCGGCTAATTCAATGGCAAGCGGTAATCCATCAAGTTTGGCACAGATTTCACCGATGGCAACAAGATTTTCATCACTGACGGCAAGCCCGGGATTCACTTCCATCGCGCGCTGAAGAAATAATTCAACGGAAGGATATTTCAACAAATCATTCTTTGCCATGATTTTTTTTAAATCAGGATTCGCAAGCGTAGAAATTGGAACAACGTGTTCCGCGCGGATGTGAAGGGGGATGCGGCTGGTAACGATAATTTTGATGGCCGAGCACCGTTCCATCATTTTAGCAACAACAGAGGCTGCTCCCACAATTTGTTCAAAATTGTCTATAACCAGCAGGCAGTTTTTATCGCGCAGGTAATCGAGGAGCGTTTCTTCAATGGGCTGATGCCCCGTGTCGTACAAACCGATTTCGTTTGCGATAGTGGCTGCTACCAATTTTTCGTCCGTAATTGAAGCTAACGGGATGTAATAAACTCCATCCCGGAATTCAGCCTTCACCTCATTCGCCAATTGAATGGAAAGCCTCGTCTTTCCCGTGCCGCCCGTTCCCGTCAGTGTGACGAGACAAATTGCAGGCTGAAGAATCATTTCTTTCAATCGCAACAGTTCCCGTTCTCTTCCTACAAGCGAGCTTCTGATAATCGGTAGCGTGTTTTGCTTTTTATTCTCCTGCGGGGAATGTGCTGTTGTTTTTGTTTCAAACCTTTCCGATAAGAGCAGCGCGAGGTCGTTTTCAACCAGTTCACTTAACTCCTGCGCATTGTCGAAAAAACGATAACACGCGATTCCACTTTTTTCGATTTCAGCTAATAATTCCTGTAACCGTGGCTGACGGTTTGCTCCATCCTGTTTAACATAAATCAGTTGAGGTTTCCCTCCGGATAAGCGGTATTCATCTTCCAACCCGGAAATCTGCATTCCAGGTGCAATCCAGCCATAGTTATTCCAGTAAATCCCGATAAAGACATGGCTCTGGTCGAGGTACGCCCGGTACAAATCCCTCGGTGGATGCGGACGCGCTCCTAATTCGAAGAGAACGGGAATCAACCGCAATTTGCTGACGGCATCAGTCACGGCCTTGCGCTCATCAGCCAGTTCCTGAATGGTGGAACTGATGAACACGCGCACACGCTGGTCGGGGGTTTTGATGGAAGACATTAGTTAGCAGTAACAAAGGTAAAATCAATCAGGATATGTTGTTTGGCGCGTCCACTTCATTCTACGATTATTCTATTTGTGGGTAAAACGTGATGCGCCTTCCCCGGACACTTCTGCTTAACGCCTATCTTTGAAACTTCAGGTTAACACTATTCGCAGATGGAAACACTTATAATGACTGGTCAGTTGATGCTGGGGCTTGGCTTGCTTGTCTTTATTCATGAGTTGGGGCATTTTCTAGCCGCCCGTGCTTTTGGAATTCGGGTAGAGAAGTTTTATATCTTCTTTGACTTTGGAGGCTGGAAAATTTTTAGCAAGAAAATAGGTGAAACGGAATATGGCATCGGCTGGTTTCCGCTGGGCGGTTATGTGAAAATTTCGGGGATGATAGACGAGTCAATGGATAAAACTTATCAGACCAGCGAACCACAGCCCTGGGAATTTCGCAGCAAGCCCGCATGGCAGCGGTTCATCGTGATGATTGGCGGTATTACTATGAATGTGATCCTGGGGATCTTAATTTTCGCATTTTGGCTGTTGCAATACAAGCAGGCTTATCTCCCTCCCGAAAATATCAGCGATGGCATATATGCTTATGAACTGGCACGCAAGCACGGCTTGCAAACCGGTGATAAAATACTCGAGATCAATGGCAAGCCGGTTCACCGTTCGATTGATTTAATGTCGCTGAAAGTATTTTTCGGTGCTAACCTGAAGATTGATCGTGGCGGAGAGATTGTCAATATTGACCTGCCTGATGATTTGTTCCAGAATTTCAAGACGGCAAAGGATATGTTCATCGCCACGGAAAATTTTCCTTTTGCTGTTGACAGCATACTTACAGAAAGTGCTGCTAATGCAGGATTAAGGAAAGGTGATAAGATACTTAGATTCAATGGAGAGCTTGTTGGTTCCTATGGAGAAATGCGCGAGCTGACGATTAAAAATGCTTCCCAAACAGTCAATCTGCTAGTTGTCAGAAACGGAGATACGCTTTCAATTAGTCCACCGGTGAGTGAAGAAGGCACAATAGGTTTCACTCATACTCCTTACCCAGACCCCTATTTAAGAGAGAAATACACGATGGCGAGCGCATTCTATTACGGGTCTAAAGATGGCTGGGAGGCAATTTGGTTCAATGCCGTGGGGCTGGTTAAAATAGTCACAGGACAGGTGAAAGCATCGGAATCCATTCAAAGCCCGATCGGTATTGCCCAGATTTATGGTGGGGTGTGGCGATGGGAAAGATTCTGGTATCTCACAGGGCTGATCTCTTTCATTCTTGCTTTCATGAATTTGCTTCCGATTCCGGCATTGGATGGCGGTCATGTGATGTTCATCATCTTTGAAGCCATCCGCGGCAAACCGGTTAGTGATAAATTCCTTGAGCGTGCACAGGTAGTAGGTATGGTGATTTTGCTTGTGCTGATGACGTTCGCTTTCGGAAACGACATTTACAAAATCTTCTTCAAATGATAAAAATGAGCTTTTCGTCATTCAGAGCGATAGCGAATCATCTGCCGTTTCTGATTTTGTTGGTATTGCTTCAAAGCCAACTGGTATGGTCGCAGGAACAAGTTGATGCCGGTCCGAAAGTAATGATCATCCCGTTTGATCCTTACCTCTATTTTTCCGATGCGGATGAGCAGTTGGCAAAATACAATAAGAAAAGTATCAAAGAAGTAAGAACACTTTTCCGTTACGGATTGAATATTAATGTCAACGCTAAAATCCTGGCTATGTATGAAACTCGCCCGTTGCTGACCGATACTGCAAAAGGAGCATCTGAAGACTTGTATAACATTTACAAAAGCATTTCATACTTCAAAGACAACAGTATGCTATCTCCCGACATGAAAAAGGAAATGGAGACCAAGGCAAAGAAAAAACCGATTAAGATTTTCGGGCCCACGGAAGAAGAGGAAGGTGCGGAGGCTCATACCACCTCAAAGCTGAAATTGCCCGAGGAAAAAACGAACGAATATATGAATGTGAAGATTCACAACATCGCCATGTTAACCTATCTGAAAAAGAAATACGGCACGGAGTTGTTCGTGTTTATTAACCAGTTTGATCTGGTAACAAACTACGAGCACTGCCTTGACCGATCTACCAATACATTTGAGCGCGACATAAAAGTACATTTCTCGATTTTCGATTACACGGGCAAGCAGCTTGCCGGTGATGTTGCCATCGCGCATTTCTCATCCAACACCAATGACATCACCGAGATCATGAAGAATAATTTCCCGGTTGTTTCGGAATATCTTACCGGCAACCTGCCAAAGAATTTCCGGGTGGAAAAAGCTTCAACAGAAAAAAGCGGGGAAGAAGAAATAATGGAATTCGAAGGGAATTGATTCACCCAAACACTCGTCCCACGTCCCTCGCCACTCGTCCCTTTTACAATGTTTTCAAATATTCAATCACCGCACTTCTCTCATCAGGCGTGAGCGCATCACCGAACTCATGTCCCTGGTTACCGTAACCGGGCAGAGTAGTATCGTAGGTTTGTTTATCGGTCTTTGAGGTTGGGGTAGAATAGTTCCAGCCGACTTTCACAAAGTCATAATCAGTATCATTAAACGTACGCTTCCAATACTTTGGCCGCTGTGAACTGTTCAGCATGTCTTCAAGCGTGGGTACGGAGCCATTGTGCAAATACGGAGCTGATGCCCAGATGCCATCGAGCGGCTGCGCTACATAACCTCCCTCAGCAATCAACTGCGCACCATTCGGATCGCGTCCGAACCAGCCGGTGTTGAACCACTGCTTGAATCCTTCGTAGGTCGTGCTCCGATAGGCATCCGACAACATCGGATCGGTCTCAATCACATCGAGCGAAACCAAAAGATTCGGGTACACGCCACCGGGGCCGTAAGTGCCATGGCATTTCGCACATACGTGGGTGAAAATCATTTTGCCTTCCTGCGCGAGAGAATCATTGATGACGCCCGGGTAATCGGGCGGCTCAAGGCTCATGATATAAGCCAGCACATCTGGGAATTTCTCATTCACCTCGTTGGCTTTCGAAGAATCTTTCATAGTGAGCAGGCTTGATGCCATAAGGTAGCGCGAATAATCACCACGCCCGTTGCCGGCATAGAACATCGCGTTCTTTTTCTTCAGCACCCACCATGGCGGAACATCGGTGATGACCACTTCCGAAGGAACGTTGATGGAGGGATTGTCATTCCACACTAAAGTTTCCTTATCGCGGTGGGCAGCGAGAATGGCGCCCAGCTTGTCGGCAACATTGGCTCCCTGCACTTCGGCAACGATTTGCGGAGCCACTGCCTCGAAAGCTTTCTTAAACGGAAGAAAAGCCTCATGCTGCGGAGTGCCCGGAATTATCAGCAGGCTTGCTAATGATGCCAGCGAGGTCTGGTCGCTGGTGAAATCTGCAGAAGCATTTCCCAGCCCGACAATGAAATTGCCATTGATGGAGCCGGCATGGCACTGTAAACAATTGGGCGCCACTACGCGCACTCCGTTGGGCGCATCCACTGCGGTGAAATCATGCGGGATGTTGGCATTGTCGCCCGTCCGGCCCAGCTTGTTGGAATTATCCGTCATGCCGGGAATGAGCGTGAACACGCTGTAAGGAACTCCCGAGCTGATGTAGTTTCCGCTAACCAGATAATTGTATCCGTCATTCGCGTTGCCTGAGCGCTGCGTGGAGGGTGGAATAGGGTCGGTGCCAGCCGGAGGATCGAGATGGTTATTGTTGTTGTTATTATTGTTGTTATTGTTATTGACGTTCGTGTTATTGTTGTTCGTGTCAATAACGTCATCTTCCTTGCTGCAATTGATAAGCAGGGCAAAGAAAAAGGAGAGGCATAAAAAGATGATGGGCTTCCGCATTGCTGGAGTTTTTACGGGAATTTACTTGTGCTAATATAGGATTTTTATGAACCTGAGATTGCAGTTGAAATCAACTTGTCCGCGTAACTTCTCCCTGAAGGGAGATCCAGAGGGGTGAGCATGCTGAAATATCAAATAAGTTTTAGTAGTTTAAAGTATTAATACAGGAGCCGCTGGTAAACCTCTACACCCAACTTTTATTGCAATGAAAACTCTGCCTAGGCTTCTGTTACTTGGTGCTTGCACAATAATCCTTGCTTCTCGTTACTCATCAGCGCAGTGGGTCACCATTCCTGACGCCAACTTCGTTACGTGGCTTCAAACTAATATCCCTTCGTGTATGAACGGGAACCAGATGGATACTACTTGTCCGGGAGTTGTTTTAAGAAAAACCATTAGCAATTTGACTAACCTTAATATCTCAAGCCTTGATGGTGTTCAATATTTTGACAGACTTGAAAGTCTTTGGTGCTCTTGGAGTGGTGTTGGTTATTTACCTCGTCTTCCTCAAACCTTAACATATCTTGACTGTGGCAGTAATGCTCTTCTTAATTTACCCACCCTTCCGCCTAATCTTGAATATTTGGATTGTTATGGTAATGGTCTTACATCCCTGCCCACGCTTCCTTCAAGTTTAACTACGCTGTTGTGCCATTCAAATTACATTACCACGCTTCCACCTCTACCGGCCGGATTGATAGGCCTGAATTGTAGTTACAATTGGCTTAGTAGCTTACCATCACTTCCACCAGGACTCAAATCATTTAATTGCGAGAATATCCAAATTACAAGTCTACCTTCTTTACCTTCAGGTTTAACACATTTAATCTGCAGCCGATCACCCCTGGGTGTGCTTCCGACATTACCTCAGAGCTTAATTTGGCTTGACTGTGATTTAACGCAATTAACTAATTTACCTTCCCTTCCGCCAACCTTAAGCAGGCTAAAGTGTAGTGGAAATCAATTAACCCAGCTTCCTGAATTACCTGATTCAATGTATATGTTAGACTGCAGAGATAATCCTAACCTTTCGTGTTTACCAAAGCTGAACAAGATTGATTTTCTTTATTTCACCAACACCAGCGTTGTTTGTTTACCTAACTATGGAAACGTTACTTACAGCAATCCTACACTGAATTCGGTTCCCCTATGTAATATTTACAATGGGAACAACTGTGATTTTTTTTGGAATATCAATGGTGCCGTATACATTGATGAAAACAGCAACTGCTCCTTAGATTCCATTGATGTAATTCAAAAAAGCATCCCAGTTCAGCTTTGGTTGGGAAGCGTGCTGATTCAGCAAACCACTACCTGGGCGGATGGTTTTTATTCTTTTCACGCAGACAGCTTTACAACTTATGATGTAAGAATAGACACCTCCAATATTCCCTTTACTGTCACCTGTCCAGCTAACAATTCAATAAGTGTTCCTGTTACCATTTTAGATTCTATCAAGTTTAATAATAACTTTGGCCTACAATGTAAACCTGGTTTTGACCTAGCAGCCTGGAGCATTCAGGGTAATGTTTTCCGACCTGCAAATTTTACTCAACTCAATATTTCAGCAGGAGATTTTACAAATTTTGGCACGGTCAGATGTGCCACCGGGGTTGGTGGAACCGTAAAGATTATCATAAATGGCCCAGTGAGATTTGCCAGTGCCAATGGGCTAACACCAGCTTCAGTTTCGGGAGACACCATTACTTGGGGTATTACAGATTTTGGCACGGTAAACTCCGCACAAGATTTCAACATCACCATCCAAACGGATACAACAGCCCTACTTGGTTCACAATTATGTTTCACAGTAAATGTAACCCCTACAGCCGGAGATAATAACCCCAGCAACAACACGATAACACATTGTTTTTCAGTAGTAAATTCTCTAGACCCCAATGACAAGCAAACTTATCCGATTGGAGATATCGCCCCCCAGGAGTGGCTCACTTACACCGTTCGCTTCCAGAACTCCGGCACTGCAGAAGCACAGCACATTTACATTGACGACACCCTTGACATGAGTCTTGATGAGTCGAGTTTTCAGTTGCTCGGTTACAGCCATGAACCTATAGTACAGGTGAAAGGGAAAGCAGTTCGTTTCAATTTCCCAAACATCAACCTTCCTGACAGCAATGCTAACGAACCTGAAAGTCATGGCTATGTACAATACAAAGTGAAACTGAAAAATAGTCTTTCTATTGGTACTCAAATTCACAATACTGCTTACATCTATTTTGATTTTAATCCTCCTGTAGTAACCAATACTGTAACTAACACCATAGCACATGTACCGGCTGTAGTTTCTGGAAAAATTCTAACCGAGAACGGAGCAGCTGTTCCTGGGGTTGTGGTCTCTCTGTCGGGGGATGTCACACAAAATGATACAACCGGCATTGATGGCATTTACTCCTTCGAAGTGGAGCGAGGTGGCAGCTACACCATTACTGCCGCAAAGAACAATGATGTCACCGTTTCTAACGGCATTACCGGGCAGGATATTCTTGTACTTCGCTCTCATATCTTAAGAATCAACTAATTACCTCACCGTACAAAATGCTGGCAGCTGATGTAAGCGGATCATCTTCAATTACAACCCTGGATATCCTTTACCTGCGAGCAGTGATTCTCGGCAATAAACCTTTATTCCCCGGAGGTAAGCTGTGGAAATTTGTGAACTCCGGTTTTGTATTTGATATGCAATCACCATTCAACTTTGAAAGCAGCAGGAGCTATTCAAATGTCATCACCGACCAATTCAACCAAAACTTCATCGGTATCAAGCTGGGTGATTTGAATGACAGCTGGGATGCGGGGACTCCCTAATTCAGACTTTGAAAATTCTGGAACATGAGATAAAGATGATTCAA
>CAYOYI010000017.1:0-19134 GCA_964408105.1 uncultured Chitinophagaceae bacterium
CGGGGTAAATGACTTCAATGGTGGGAAGGCCACTACGCTGAAGCTTAGGGCCGCTTATGACAGCAGCTACCTTTATATTTTGGCAGAGTGGGAAGATGATACAATTAATGCCTCATATAAATCATGGTTTTGGGATGGTCCTGCGGACCCGTTAAAGTTGGATTCAACTTCCGCGTGGACATCCCAAAATAATCATGACAAGATCTCATTTGCGTTCAATCTTGACAATGCATCAACCTCCGCTGGAATGTTCACGAATGTGGGTTGTGCAGCGTCATGCCACAATAGTGGAGGAAAGCCGGTGATGACTCCGGAAAATGGGAAAGTAGACTTATGGAGTTGGTCGCTTGCACTTTCCGAGCCATTCGGTTACGCATTTGATATGATCGCTGATGGTGGCGCAGGGTTGGATTTTGATTCCGGGCAAAAGACTTTTGAGAGAAATGCTTTGGACCCAAATGATAATCGGTCTGGTCCGGCATACGAGTGGGATGGTGCTGCCCAAAATGTAAGTCAGCTGCTTGGTAATGCTTCTATTTTAGATCCTGGGTTCTTTCTTTTAAACAAGATTGCTTTTAAGGGAGATGCCATGGCTGGTGCAAGTGTTTACAAAAGTCATGCTAAAGGTTGTGAGGGTTGCCATGGCGAGGGAGGTAAAGGCTTTGGGGAGAATGGAGATGGCCCCCCTTTCAATACAGTAGATTTTGGAAGGAAATTTTCTCGGGCTACTCTAATTGATTTTGCCGAAAGTGACCAGCACGATGGAAGAAATTACTTTGAACAGTTAAGTAATACAGAAAGGGATAATGTGGTGGCCTACATTAGTGGCCTAAGTGGAATCCCGGGATACTATCTCAATGAGCCGGTTCCGGGGGAAAGCATTAATGATGTATTAACCAATTCCAATGTAACGCTTCCCAGAATAAATCCGGCTCACTCAACCCCGTATAAGGTTATGTTTAAAAGAAAGCTGGATACCGGAAACTCGGATGATGCCAGTTTTGATCCGACTCAGGTTCAGCCTTATGTATTTGGTATAGCTCTAATGGACAATGATGGGAAGAACCATGTAGGGTCATTATTACAATATCTAATATTCAAAGACAAATGAGAAAGTTATATGCGATAATCGTGGCAATACCTATAGTCATGGTGCTATTGATTAACCCCTCGTGTACTAAGGATTACCTCATTCCGGTCGAAGTAGATATTCCAGACACTGTAAGTTTTTCGGAATACATAATCCCAATATTTAATGAGAGCTGTAATAGAAGCGGTTGCCATAGTTCAGGCGGGATAGCTCCAAATTTAAGTGGGAGCACTGCATGGTCGGACCTGTGGTTGTACGGATTTATAGATACTGTGAGTCCTTCAGGAAGTATAATCTATCAAAGGATGATATCAACAAGCAATCCTATGCCACCAACAGGAAAATTGTCTGGAGGTGAAGAGCAGTTGATTCTCGCGTGGATAGAGCAAGGTGCACTGAATAATTAAAACCAATGAAAAAAATATAACTATGAAACTCCTTAAAGTAAATCTGACGATTCTTTGTTTGCTGATATGCATAGGAACTGCATATAACCAGGAGCCCGAACAGCCTGAGACTGACAAGAAAAAGGAGGATAGGCGTACGGCAAGAGATCCTTTCCAAAACAGCGTTTTACTTGAGCAGCAAACATTTGTGGCCAACAATAAAAAATCATTTGAATTTGTAATGCAGCACCGTTTTGGCGTGATTAGAACTGCCTTCGACAACGAGGAATTTGATCTTTTGGGACTTTTTGGAGGCTCAAATGTTAGGTTGGGATTGAATTATGGCATTTTTGATTTTTCTGACCGTGGATGGAATCCGAAACTTCAAATAGGAATTGGCACCTCGAAATATAATCTATCTCAGGACCTCAATTGGAAGCTGGCTTTATTGCAACAGACCCGTGCAAACAGGATACCTATTTCCATTACATATTACGGCAATGCCGTTGTAGAAGCTCGGAAGAAAGACAATTATAAAAAGGCGGTTCATCGATTCAATTATTTTCATCAACTCATTGTTGGCCGAAAGTTTCACAAGGCTTTTTCTCTGCAGGTATTCTTTAATTACGCCCACTTCAACGTGGTGGATAGTTCTACTTTCATTCCGGAAGGAGAGGCCATCCCTGTAAAGCATGATAGAAAGCATGACAATTTCGCTGTAGGTCTCTCCGGTAGAATTAAGGTTTCTCCTCAAACCTCAGTGCTTTTCGAATACACCCACACTATTGCCAAATGGGATATGGTAGACAGGCCTGAACCCAATCTGGCTCTTGGAGTTGAAATTGCTACCAGCTCTCACGCCTTTCAGGTTTTTGTAAGTTCTTATCAATACATTTTACCACAGCATAATATGGTATACAATGCTAACAGATTTTGGGAAGGGGAATTTTTACTTGGATTTAACATCACGCGGTTATGGAATTTTTAGCAACCTGTAAATTTTGAGTTATGTCAGAAAATAAGGACAAGAAAGATTTCGGTTCATCAAGGAGGGATTTTTTTGTGAAAATGAGCCTTGCTTCAGGAGCGTTGGTAACTCTTGGGCACGCTGCGTTTGCCAGTGAAAATAATGCAGCAGGTTCCAATTCGGGAAAAGCATCTGGTGAGAAAATTAAGGTGCTTACTCCGGAAGGGAAACTGGTGGAGGTTGAAAAAAGCAAAATAACTCCGGTAGCCGTTTCTTCTGATGATGATGGGCTTCGTAAAAGAGCAAGAGCCGGAATTGAAGGACATAAGTGGGTAATGGTCATTGATCTGTCAAGGTGTAAGCATGCGCTCAAATGTCAAAATGCATGTAATAAACACCATCATATTCCTGGTGATCGCCAATGGCTCAATGTATACAAGATGCAGGATGCAGAAGATTCATCTCCCTACTGGATGCCTAAAACGTGTTTTCACTGCGACCGCCCGCCTTGTGTAGCGGTATGCCCGGTGGATGCCACATTTAAGCGAGAAGATGGAATAGTCCTTATAGATAATGAGAGGTGCATCGGGTGCAGATTTTGTATGGCCGCGTGTCCATATTCTACAAGGGTATTTAACTGGGGCGAACCCAATGATCCGCCTGAAGTAAAATCACAACCTTATGATCCTGAAAAAGGATTACCAAGAAAAAAAGGAACCGTGGAAAAATGTGATTTCTGTCCGGACATGCTGAGAGAAGGTAAATTACCGCATTGTGTACAAGCTTGCCCTAATGGTGTTTTCTTTTTTGGAGATAAATTGGAAGATACGGTCACCAACGGCTTTGAGACCTATAGATTTTCTAAGCTTTTAAAGGATAAAGCGGGCTACCGGTATCTTGAAGATTTGGGTACTGAGCCTAGCGTATATTATCTGCCGCCTGTAAATAGATTAGTTCCTTTTGACGAAAGTGAAAATTATGATCCAGAATCCGACAACGATGGCGGACACCACCATCACTAGCCAAAAACTCACAGAGCAGCATTCTCGATTGCAGGAATTGGTTGCAGATTTACAACCCCGCAAGTTTGGAAGAAAAGGAATGTTTTGGGTAGCGGTGTTGTGCATTCTGGTTATTAATGGATTTATTTCATATATCTTTCAATTAAAAGAGGGTTTGGAAGTAACCTCGTTATCAAACTATGTTAGTTGGGGGGTCTACATTTCAAATTTCGTTTTTTTCGTTGCAGTCAGTCTTGTAGGATCTTTAATAAGTGCGATTTTAAGGTTAAGCAAAGCTTCCTGGAGTGCTCCTTTGACCCGTATCGCAGAAGTGATAGCGGTTGCAAACATCATTTTTGCCGGGTTGATCATCATTGTGGATATGGGTAGGCCTGACAGGTTTTATTTTATGTTCCTTTATGGCAGGATTCAATCGCCAATCGTTTGGGATGTTATAGTGGTAACTTCCTACCTGTTCATCAGCATACTTTTCTTATATATTCCTCTATTACCGGACCTTGCGATACTTCGTGATAAAATGAAAGGCGGAAGTAGCTGGCAACATAAACTTTACAAAATATTATCCCTGAACTGGGTTGGCAGTGCTCAGCAAAATCAGATACTGAACAAATCTGTAAACATTATGTCGGTATTGATTATACCAGTTGCTTTTGGAATTCATACCGTCACGTCTTGGTTGTTCGCGTCAACATTAAGACCTGGATGGAACAGCACCAACTTTGGGCCCTATTTTGTGGCGGGAGCCTTTATGGTAGGATGTGCGGCAGTAATTGCAGTCATGTATGTATTAAGAAGGAGTTATAATCTGGAAAAGTATCTAACGGATAAGATATTTGACAACATGGGTAAACTTTTAGTTCTATTATCATTGGTATACCTTTATTTCAATATTAACGAGTATCTGACACCGGCTTTCAAAATGATGCATGGGGAGAGAAAGTTGCTTTACGACTTATTTCTTGGAGACTTTGCCCCGGTATTTTGGTCAACCCAGATATTTGGCATGATGTTACCTATAGTTGTATTGTTGTTCAAAAAAGGCAGAAAACCTGTGCCCCTTTTTATTATCTCGATGATGGTCGTAATCGGAGCCTGGTTTAAACGATATCTAATTGTTATACCAACTATGTTTCACCCATATTTGCCAACTATCAAGCAGGATGGTGTTCCAATATCCATTCATTACTATCCATCCTGGCATGAATGGTCAATAACAATAGCCTCGCTGGCCGGGGCGCTATTAATTATCACTTTATTGTTCAGGTATTTCCCCTTTATAAGCATATCTGAAACTGCCGAGCATGAGGGAATTAATTTGGAGGGGATTCACAGAAACGCACAAACAGTTAATACATGAAATCAGGTACCTTAAGACTCGGGCAAGTTATAGGAGCAGTTCTTTTAGCTGTTATTCTTTTTAGCTTCAACTCAATGTTGTCAGCCCAGGAAACAAAAAAAGCAAAACCAAAGCTTAGATTGAACTACTCCAAAATAATCAACCAAGGGGTGAAGGTAACCGCCAATGCATATTATAAAACCGATGAAGGCAAGCATTTTTGTTTTGGTGGTAAGGTAAATTTTTATTCAGATGAAGATATGGAGCAGCTTTATTCCACTTCCACTGTAGATGAAGAAGGAAACGCGATCCTGTCACTTAGGAATGAGGATTTGCCTTTGTTTGAGGATTCCGCTAATCACTACCATTTTTATGCTCAACTGGAGGAAGGGGATGACTACAAAAAGGCATCTGCAGATCTCGCTGTGTTAAATGCAGATATTGATGTCCAGTTTCTATCCGGAGATACCTCGAATATTTTAAGGATTACGGTGATGGGTTGTGACGAGAACTCATGTGTGATGATTCCGGCAGATAAATTACCGGTAAAATGTTTTTTGGTCCGTTCGCTCGGGACGTTGCCTATAGGAGGAGATTTTAGTTACACTGACTCCCTGGGAATCACTGAAGTAAGGTGTCCTGATGGACTATACGGTGATGAACAGGGCAACTTAAACTTTCTGGTCAAGGTTGACGAAAGTGATGTGTATGGCACCGTTGAATTCAGGGAAAAGGTACCGTGGGGCATTCCAAAAGGGATGCTTACAAGTACTGAACGATCTATTATTGGACCATCATCAAATGCCCCTATATCACTCATGGTGGTAGTTCTAGGGGGTATTATTGCGGTATGGGGAACAATATTATATTTGATTACAGGACTGTTTAGGATCAATAAACTAGGCAGGCAAACGTATTAACATAGTTGGTAGTTTATCAAAAACGGAATGCAGCTTGTTTGAACAAAGAGTAAAACTTAATTTTCACAGAAAATAAAATGTTACGTTATGAAAACACAAAGGTTAAAAAAGTGGATTCCACTTGTGATAGCAGGAGGTTTTATTTTTTTCGGTTCAGCCTTTTCCATCCATGGAGGAGGGGACTGGCCGGTTCCTGATGAGTACCAAAAAAAGAAAAATCCGGTAGCCGCGGATGACGAGAGTTTGGACATTGGTAAACAACTTTACGCCCAGCATTGTCAGTCCTGCCACGGTAAATATGGAGAAGGAGATGGTCCTAAAGCTGGTGAACTTAAAACCCCGATGGATGATTTTACCACGGAAGAAGTTCAAAAGCAATCCGATGGATCATTGTTTTATAAAATTATTGAAGGGAGAAAAGATATGCCGGGATTTAGAAAAAAGATCACCGATGATGAGGATGTTTGGAACGTGGTAAATTATTTACGTAAGCTTGGAGAATGATCCCTTTTTTTAATGGATTTCAAAAGCCCATCAATAAGATGGGCTTTTTTATTGAACATTATCATAAGGAAGGAGGCCAAACGATTTCTCCGGTTTTATCAATGTATGCCTCCTGTCCATTTATTTCTACCTTAGCAAGGCCATTTGCAAACTTGTAGGCATAATCAAATTTGGCATCTATAACTGCCGTTCCGCTTGAATCGATGTATCCTGCTTTACCGCTCTTCATTACCGGAGCAAGCCCGTCAGAGAAAGACATGGCATAATCAAATACTGCGGGAATAACCATAACCCCGATGTGATTTATAAATCCATATTTGCCGTTGATTTTAATTACAGCCTGACTTTCCCGGAAACTTTCAGCGAATTCATACTCGGGTTCAATTGTTATATGTCCGTTGAGATCAACAAACCCCCATTTACCATGCTTTTCAATTAGAATCTTTCCCTCCGATGGATAATCAGTCTTCTCGTAATCTGGAGGGATTACATATTCTCCATTTTTATCAATAACTCCCCACCTTTGGCCATCTCCTTTGTTATTGGTTCGCACAACTGAAACTCCGTTTTCAAACCAAAGCGCTAAAACAAACTGAGGCTGGATTAACATCTTTCCTGATGTATCTATAAATCCCCATCTATGGCCAATTTCCACATTTGCCATGCCCTCTGAAAATCTGTAGGCATTATCAAATTGTGGCTCAATGATCATCTTCCCGTTGGTATCAATGAAACCCCATTTATCCTCTGGCTGCACACTAGCCATGCCCTCCGAGAAATCCCACGGAGAATTCCGGTAGTCCGGTTTAATCACAATTTCCCCGTTCCTATTAATGAACCCCCATTTCTCGTTGAGCATGATACGTGCGCGCTTACCTGAAAATTCGAATGCCTGGTCAAACTTGGGTTTTATCATTACCCGTCCAATGCTATCAATATATCCATACTTGCCATTTATCATTACCGGAAACAAGCTGCCGCCACTTTTGTCTTTCAAATGTTCGGTCGAAGAAGGAGCATTGCAGCCTAAATTCCAAAGCAATATCACAAGAATTACCTTAAGTATTATTGCCGCTTTGTTCGAGTATAGCTTTGATTTAAAGTAGAGCATAGGGGGAATCAAGGTTGTATAAAATTAAAAACCACCGCTTATTGCGGTGGTTTTTAAGCCATGAAGAACCACTATTTACAAATCCCTTGCTTGGATATTAAAACTAATCCGTACGTCATCGGCAATATTAGAGGAACTTACTCCAAAAACTGATTTAGCCTTCATGTCAAAGTATCCTTCCCAGCCCGTTCTGCCAGCAGTATAGTCCAGGCCGTTGTAGTTGAAGAAAACATCCACATCGCTTGTAACACCCTTAAAAGTTAAGGTGCCGGCACCCTTGTAGGAAGTCGTAAAGCCTCTCTTGGTTGTGTAGTAGAATTCAACGTTATCTACCTGGAGATAAGCTGTATCTGTTGATGCATCAATAGCGTCATTAACTCTCACTGAGTCGGTACCATTCCATTCCATGTGAAATGCTGTATATTCTACGCCCAAAGAAGTTGGCATGCATCCATTAGTCTCCCAATTGTCGCGGCCATCTTCCCCGGTAAGATTGGAGGTGATTTGAACCCATCCTGAAAAATTTGTTTTGCTGGGATCTTTTTCATTGAAGGTGATTTCGCCATCAAACTGTGCAAACCTGCCGGTCAGCAGAGAGAACCCTAAATCCCTGTAGCTTGTTTCCCACATAACATTACAGTGTGCTTTATCTATCCGGGGTTTTTTAGTGTTATCGGCAGCATATGCGGCAGCACTATAAAATGTACGCGTTGTGTCGTCCAGCTGGTCGGGCAAAATGCATGTGCCGTCATCATCTGTAGCACTTGGATTATAATTGATTGCGCTGGAGTTGGTGCATCCGTTTATCTTTTCAACATATTCGGTGACCGTTTCTTCATCACAGGAGCTAAATAAAAATAAACCACCGGTGATAAGAATCAGGGCGGCTACTAACTTTTTTGTTTTCATGGTTCTGATTTTTTATTGGTTATTTAATGATTTCTTTTACGTAAAAGTAAAGCAGGAGCTACCCACTGCCCAATGACAGTTATCACTACATTTTCTGTTTTTTGACAGGCTTTCCTTTGGTGGGTTAACTCGGAATCAGATGACTTTTATCGTTTCTGAAGACGTGAGCTTTTTGTTTTTTTGTTTAGTTAAAAAACTCATTTACCATGTTTAAAGACACCAGAAAAAAAGATGCGCTTACTTATCATGCAGAACCACGTCCCGGAAAGATTGAGGTTGTCCCAACAAAGGAAACAAAGACTCAGCGTGATCTTTCACTGGCGTATTCTCCCGGTGTTGCTGAACCCTGTATTGAAATTGCAGCCCATCCTTCGGACATTTATCGCTATACAGCAAAGGGTAACCTCGTTGCCGTAATCTCGAACGGAACAGCAGTACTCGGACTGGGCAATATTGGGCCTGCTGCAGCAAAGCCGGTGATGGAGGGAAAGGGTTTGCTGTTTAAAATTTTTGCCGACATTGATGTCTTTGACCTCGAATTAAATACTGAAAATGTAGATGAGTTTGTACAAGTGGTAAAAGCATTGGAGCCTACGTTCGGAGGTATCAATCTGGAAGATATTCGAGCTCCACAATCATTTGAGATAGAAGAGAGGCTAAAAGCTGAATTAGATATACCGGTTATGCATGACGATCAGCATGGTACGGCAATAATTTGCGGAGCCGCCTTGTTAAATACACTTGAACTCGTCAATAAAAAAATTGAAGATGCAAATATTGTGGTGTCTGGAGCGGGTGCCGCGGCAATCTCCTCGGCTAAACTCGCACTGGAGCTGGGTGCATCTAGAAGCAACATCGTAATGGTTGACAGCCACGGTGTAATTAATCAGGAGCGTAAAGACATTGACAAGTACAAATCATTTTTCGCCACGGAACGAAAAGTATCGTCTCTAAAAGAAGCAATGATTAATGCAGATGTGTTCATCGGTTTGTCTATAGCTAACGTCCTGACTTCTGAGATGCTTTTGTCCATGTCAGAAAATCCTATTGTTTTTGCAATGGCCAATCCTGACCCTGAGATTGACTATGAACTTGCTAAAAGAACCCGCAATGACGTTGTGCTTGCAACAGGACGTTCCGATTACCCCAACCAGGTGAATAATGTGCTGGGGTTCCCTTACATTTTCAGAGGAGCATTAGATGTGCAGGCAACCACAATTAATGAAGAAATGAAACTGGCTGCGGTATATGCGCTTGCACAACTCGCTAAAGAGCCTGTTCCTGAAATCGTAAACACAGCCTATCGGGAAAAGAATCTCGTATTTGGCCGGGACTATTTCATTCCCAAACCGGTAGATCCGAGATTGCTTACAACGGTTGCCCCAGCCGTTGCCAAAGCCGCTATCAAAAGTAATGTTGCAAGAAAAATTATCACCGATTGGGAAAAATACAAGGAAGACCTGACCACAAGATTGGGTATTGAAAATCAAATTGTCAGGGTAGAAGTAAATAAAGCAAAGAAAAATCCCAAAAAGGTAATTTTTAGCGAGGCTGATGATTACAGGATCTTAAAGGCTGCACAAATTTTACTGGATGAAAAAATTGCCTACCCGGTCCTGCTTGGTGACGAAAAGAAAATTAAGGCCATACTTAAAGAGAATACCTTAATGCTTCCGAATGTACCTATTATCAATCCGCGTTCGGAATCAATGGCTGAAAAGCGTGAGTTGTTTGCGAACATATTATATGAGAAAAGAAAAAGGAAGGGGTTGAACAAACATGAAGCAGAAAAACTAATGCGCGATTCTAATTATTTCGGCATCATGATGGTGGAGAATGAAGAAGCAGATGCATTTATCAGCGGATTATCCAGGGAATATCCCGAAACTATCCGTCCTGCACTTCAAATTACCGGTACTATGGATGGAGTGAAAAAGGTTGCGGGTATGTATATACTGCTGACCAAAAAAGGACCGTTGTTCTTTGCAGATACTACGGTTAATGTCAATCCTTCAGTCGAAGACCTTGTTGACATTACTTTGCTCACTGCAAAAGCAGTCAGACAGTTCAATATAACTCCGCGTATAGCTTTACTGTCATATTCTAACTTTGGGTCATCAAAAGGCGAGGAACCAGCCAGGGTTCGCAGGGCTTACGAAATCATAAGGGAGAGGGAGCCTGACCTGATTGTTGATGGAGAAATGCAGGCAAATCTGGCATTCAACCAGGAAATTTTAATGGCGAACTATCCATTCTCAAACCTGGCCGGTGGAAGTGCCAACACTCTTATTTTTCCTAACCTGGCAGCGGGCAACATTGCATACAAACTACTTCGGGAAATAGTCGCTTCTGAAACTATCGGACCTATTCTGATTGGCTTAAAAAAGCCGGTTCACGTGTTGCAGATAGGCAGCACGGTTAATGAAATAGTGAACATGGCTACCATTGCAGTGGTGGATGCTCAAAACAGGAGCCGATAGAATAGATAAGGATTATATCCTTCCCCGGTGCTCACCCCTCCGGCAGTTCCTCTCCCGGAGCGTAAACGATCTTCTCGATCTTGTTCTCCACCGGAGACAGCGACATCAGGTAGCGGTAAATGGCTTTCAGATCGAGGTCGGTCATTCTTGAGAAGGCGCCCCACGGCATGTGGCTGCCCTTGTGAATCCTTCCGCCTCGGAACCGCTCGATAAACGTTTCCTCATCCCACTTCGCCATGATGCCGTATTGTGGATGAGGCGTGATGTTTGGCGTCACGAAGCCGTAGCCCTGTGAAAGCGCATCGGGCATCATCGTCATACCTCCGTCAAAAGGCTCACCAATAAAGACTCCTGTTTTCATATCGCGCTGGGTGTGGCAGCCCACGCAGTTGGCGACATAATTGGCCAGGTACTTCCCGTATTCAGCGGTGCTGTCCATCTCTACCGACTTTGGCGGAGCGCCCTTCGTGCCCTCCGGTTTTATCATCCCCATTGTCATCACTGCCTTCCCCAGGAAGCTGAATTCGCTTCGCTTCAGCTCATTCTTCACCGGGGGCTGCGAGCGCAGGAACGAGATGACGGCCGTGAGGTCTTCATCGCTCATCTCCGCGAAAGGCATAAAGGGCATCACGCACTTGCCATCCGGGAACACCATGTGCCTGAGGATGCGCGCCAGCTCCTTATCTGAAAGTTTCCCGATGCCGGTCTCCATGTCGGGTGTGATGTTGGGCGCCCTGAAGGTGCCGGGCGGTATCGTGAGCTCCCACCCTCCGCTAAGCGGTATCACCTCACCGTTCTCCACGTCCATGATCTTATCCATGGGCACATGGCAGGTGCTGCAATGTGCAGGCCCGTAGGCAAGATACCTGCCCCGCGCGATCACTGCAGAATCAGTGCTCGCACTGATGTCAGGGTAGGGCGCCTCAAATGTTTTGTTCCACGCCAATTGAACATAAACCACCAGCCCAGCCATGATCAGGGCCAGAACGAACAGGATGCGGACTATGATCTTCATAATGGTTGATTAAGATTTTGCGGGCAAATGTATTTTTTTCCCGCAAATCAAAAAAGAAGTGCGGAGAAATAAGTTGTGTGGAAAAGCGGGGTGGTGATGTGGCGCGGGTTACCTTGTCTATTTCACCACGGTTTGCTGTAGCGCATGACTTAGGAGGGTTTGGTGATTTGAAAATGTGATGATTTGAAGAGCGTGCTGATTGGATTCGCGTGAAGCAAAAATGATGGGGCCGAAATTGGAAAGGCAAATAACCTTTATTGATTCGGGGTTTAAATACAAAATACCATGGGGGCTGCATCAATCCCGAAGGGATATAATTATTATAGCAGGTAATATTACATTTACATTAAAACCCCGAAGGGGTGAAATGATACTGTCATTGCTCGAGTATTTTGTAAACCAGCGTATTCAATGGCCCTGAAACGGGTATGGGTTACCAATTGGTGAATGTGTTTCTTAAAAGTGGTGACGTTCTGAGGAAGCACGTGGTATTAAATGCTTCAATACTTTTATTAGAACCATCCGCTCTGCCGGATTTGCAACGGCTGCAAACTGTTGAGGATTTACAAATCCCTTTTCCCTTGCCAATTAATACCGATGCTCTCTTTGCAGAAAACGCTACCAGTGAAAGCGATAGTGAAAGGAGGTGCGTGCGCGAAACACAAGTGGTAATGATTAATTTTAAACGCCTGCCTGCAAGAAGCCAAAATGAAACCAGCCGAATGAGAGGTGAAATTTCATTAATAAAAAGCAAAAGCTGAGCCATGCCCGAAGAAAACATTTCGATTCAAAAAAGCAACCTTGAAGGATCAGTTGACTATCAGAAAGATGCTGTAGTGAGTAAAACCATCATCGGCAAAAAAACCGGAACGGTGACGCTGTTTGCTTTTGATAAAGGGCAGGGGCTGAGCGAGCACACGGCCCCCTATGATGCGCTGGTCTATATCGTTGACGGGAAAGCAGAGGTCACCGTTGCGGGTAAAGAGCAGGCGCTGGAAAAGGGCGAGAGCATAATTTTTCCTGCCGGCAAACCTCATGCCGTGAAGGCATCGGGCCGTTTTAAAATGCTTTTAGTCATGATAAAATCTTAAGCAGGTATTTTTGGAATGAGCAAAAAAGACATTACCTGTCGTGAAGACATAGTGGCGCTGATTGATACCTTCTATGACAGGGTGAGGAAAAATGAAGTGATCGGTTACATATTCAACGATATTGCCCGTGTTGACTGGGATCATCATTTGCCCATCATGTATTCTTTCTGGAGTGACTTGCTGCTTGGGGAGCACCGGTATTTTGGCAATCCCATGCAAAAGCATATTGCCTTGAGCAAGCACGCCCCGCTTACGGAGACGGAATTTTCCGAATGGCTGCGCCTCTTCTCCGGGACTGTTGATGAGCTGTTTGAAGGGGAAATGGCCAATGAAGCCAAAACGAGGGCTTCAAATATTGCACGGATGATGCAGCTGAAAATAAGCTCAGCACGGCCGGAGGCTGAATAGAAATTAATCGGCATAACTGGGCGATGGCGAAAGGGTATATGTTTTATTCCCGCAATTCATAGAAATATTCACTTATGAGTGATCAACATCATTGATTTCACAGCCATTTGATCGTACCTTAGATAGCAAACTTCGCTCCTATGAAATCCTTAGGCTTGATTATTACGCTTTTAATTTCGGGTGTAATTATTGTTACCGCAGGTAACGGGAATGAAACCACACCGCGGGTAGTGAGCTACACGCTGGTGAATGTCGAAACGAATGAAGACATCCACACGTTCACCGCTAATGCCAGTTTTGAAGATGAAGACTTAGTGGTGCTAGACCTCACGGGACTTGCGAATCCTCATCGCATCAATATCAGAGTAAACACTGAACCCCCTGTTGTGGATGGTGTGTCATTCGGGCTTGATGGTGATGATTACAGCCATTTGGAGTTCAGCCCGCCTTATGCACTGTTCGGAGATCACAATGGCAATTACAAAGCATGGCAGGATGTGCTTCCGAGAACGATGGGCGGCAGTTGCTTGGATGATAACGCTTACCATATTTGCTTTGTTGACATACTGGATAAAGTGAGCGGGGGATACAATACTTTATACAATACTTTCTTCCGTTTCAGATTGAAATATGATGACATCCGGGTAACCGGTTTCACCTTGATCAATGCCGTCACCGATCAGGAAATTGCTGACATCCATGATGGAGATTTGATTGACCTTTCTTCGCTTCCAACCAACAAGATGAATGTCCGCGCAAATACAGAACCATCCATCGTGGGCAGTGTGCTTTTTAATGCCAGGATTGAGGCCATAGCGCCATATTCGCTGTATGGCGACCGCAACGGCAACTACCACAACTGGCTTGCAACACCGGGCGTCTATCAACTGCAAGCTATTCCATACAGTAAATTGTGGTCAGCCGACCGAAGTGGCGTGTGCGGCATTCCGCTTTCCGTTTCTTTTCAATTGATTCAAACCGGTTCCAATAAAACAGGTGCTGGAACAAATGGTGTGAGCGTGCTCCGTGATTTGGAATTGTTCCCGAATCCGAATGAAGGCATTTTCAGTATTGCCTTTTCGGTGAATGAAACCTCCGATGTAGGAGTTGAGATTTTTGATATGTTAGGGAAAAGTGTTTTCCGTGAAGAATTACTTTCCTTCTCCGGTGCTCATCAGCGCTGTCTTGACCTGAGCGCATTTCCCGAGGGAGTTTATGTATTAAGCGTGGACAAAGATGAAAAGATAAGCGTAAGAAAGTTTGTTATCAGCAGGAGATAATTTCCCGGTTCCCCATTCCCGCAGGCGTATGTTGCTTGTCGGGTGACCATCTCTATCCTAATCTTTAAACCTGCTTTTTTTTAAAACTAAAAATCTAAATAGGTTTGCCTTATAAAAGAAATCCTACTCCGCTTCATCAGGGTTTCATTGCCACGCTGATGAGCGGTAACAAAGCCGGGAGAGAGTTCTTCCGGCTTTGTCCTTTACAGAAGCTGAATCAAATAATCTTTTGACATTAAGCTTAAATCCATCTATTTTGATTCAATGATCTTTAGCTTCGATGTGGGGGCGGCTTGTCCGATTGCGGTTTGTCGCCTCCATTTTTTGCAGCATGTGATAGATTAGTCGTAACTTCTGGCGTATGCAAAGCATGAGCGGCCCCTACCCCTTAACGCTCAAGGGCATTGACGACTACGTAATGAGTGCAGTCCCCGGCAACTTTCTGCTCGGAGAGATCGTGAAAAATCATTTCAAGGCGCAAATTGTGGGCAGGGCGGATGATTGTCTAAACGCCAGGTTAAAAGAACAAGCCGGTAAATTTCCCTTTTTTAAGTTCAGCTACGCACTCACCAGGAGCGAAGCATTTCTGAAACAATGCCGCCTTTACCACGAATTGCTCCATAAGCACACTCAGGAGGATTGGGAACATCCTGTTAGCCCGGATTTAAATCTGCCATGCCCTTATTGTCACTATCCGCAAGCGGAATAAAATTTATTCAGGCGCAATGATCTGTTGCGCTCTTTTTTTTCTTAGATTGGCGTTAATAGGAAAAGGTAGCCCGTAAGATTTAATCTCTCGTAACCAAATCTTGCGTCCTATGTTTACAAAAAGGGAAGAGCAGGTGCTTGATCTGGTGATCAAGAATCGCACTAACCATGAGATTGCTGATGAGTTGAATATCTCGCTCGAAACAGTAAGGTCATATAAAAAGCGGATCGGTTACAAGATAAAAATGGCTGAAAGCACTGATCCCAAAAAGAAGGCAAAGCATTGATATTGCGGGCTAATTGTTGCATTTAGTCCGGTTCTTCCCTACATTCAAGAATATTCTGAAAGAAAATCGAAAGTATTAATGAGGCGCAAGCCGCAATCTGCACCGTTAACAGGAAGTAGAAATCCGTACAATTCACTGCGATATAGCAATAAGAAAAGGATATTCAGCTATGCCCACCAATTGTCTTGTGTGATTGATGAAGGAGGGCAGGATATACTGGAGATCGGGCCGGGGCCGGGCATCGTCACAGCCATGCTGCGCCATTTGAACTTCAATGTCACCACAGTGGATGTCAACCCTGAAGTGAATGCCGATGTGGAATCGGACATCATGAATATGCCATTCGAAGAAAAGTCATTCGATACAGTGTTGTGCTGCCAGGTGCTCGAGCATTTGCCATTCAGGGATTTTGCAAAAGCGGTCAGGCTTATCAAAAGAGTTTCACGCAGGTCGGCAATTATAAGCCTTCCCGATGCAACGCGCCATATAGACCTGTTTCTGAATCTGCCTAAGATCGGCAACGTGAGCAGGTCATTTCATTATTCTCCCGGCAGAAAAAATACCGGGGCTTACATGAAAGAACTCGGACATTATTGGGAGATCGGCTATGATGGAATAGATATTAACACCGTCACCAGACGCATGGAGCACGGTGGGTGGCGCTTGATAAAGACATGGAGGGTAAATGAACTGCCGTGGCACCGGTTCTGTGTGTTGCGCAGGGAAAGTGGCGACAATGTCCGCAGTCTGAATAGGAGTGAGTTTAAAAAAGATTAGTCGGTTGAGTTGCAGGTATTGATATGCCACTGAACCAACCCGGTAATGGTAGCGGGGTCGGTTTTCCAATTCGGGGTTGGTAAATTCCCTCCCCATGCCCCGGCAACGTCTTCAGCATGAAAGAAAATGACACCGTGCAGCAGCGGGAAATTTGAAAATTCGTTAAACGCCTGGTGTAGCCAGAAGGCCTGAAAATCAGAACTTCCGGTGACGCCAAATTCAGTGATCCATACAGGCTTGCTGTATGCAGCCACCATGTTATATTTTTCACGGAAAGTTTCTTCAAAGCTTCTTGTGTAGCCATAAACCCGGTTGTCCCATTGCGGAAAGCTATACACGGGCAAGCCGATGAAATTGATGTAATCATCACCCGGCCAATAGCGCTCGCAGCCTTTTTTCACAACGGGATTCCATATCCATTTTATCTCAGGTGTAACGGAAGCGTTCAATTTGTCGGCAACGTAGCGGAATGCATTAATATAGTCCTCAGGTTCAACTCCTGACCATGGATAACGTTTCGTCAAATCCTGATCCATCTCGTGCCCCCATGACAGGTAAATCTCCGCTCCGGCCTCATTAAAGATCGCAGCGAGACGTTCAATGTCCGGGTCGTACATACCCTCAATAATATCTTGCATCAGACTTTCTTCGCGTGATGCTTTTGGCCATGGTTCTACTGTGACCAGGGGAGTAGCACCGTGCATGCTGATTTCCTTCATCCCGTTAAGTAGATCATTTTGAATATCTACCCATGAAACATATACCTGTTGCACTTTGAAATGATCCAGCGAATCAAACGTCCCACTCGGATCATAAACGCCAAACACCAGCGGATGATTGGACTTGTCAATTAATAGAGTGTCAACGGGAGCATGGCTGACAGCAGCCGTATCGCTTTGATTTTTCCAAAAAATACCTCTCAGAGCGCGCTCGCCATTGAAAAGGATCATGATGAGCGGCAAAAGAATAAGAAGTGAAATAATGATGAGCTGCTGATAAAACCTTTTCACATTATTCCCACGCCTCAGTCTTTGTTTCCCTGAAGTGGATCAGCACGATGCTTAGCATGACCCCGATGTTGATTGCGGAATTTAAGATCAGGAAAAAGTGATAACCGGAAGCGCTTCCTGCATTCTGAATGTAGATTGCGGGAAGAAAAGTAAAGGCAACGATTAGCAGATAAGGCACCAGAACCGACCATTTCAATGATGGGTCAGGTTTAGTGCCTTTGGGTGTAACTTTAAACTCAACATTTTTACTGCCGAGAACGTTTATCACTCCCATAATGGAGCCATAAAGCGCCCAGGGCCATCTCACCAGTTGGAACAACGCCATCTCCCAGCTCATTACCGGGCTTTCAACAGGCCTTAGCAATTTATTCTTCTTTAAAAACCAGGTGATTGCCAAAATTGAAAATGTAAGCGGGATGGAGTGCGCGATAAAATCGAAATAGCCAACGGACACCCAGGGCTTCTTGCTCAGTATGGCAATGATCGGCATTAAGTATCCCAACAGCATGATCAAGCCAAATACGGGATACCACAATTGCGAGAACAGAAATTGCACTCTCAATTTCGGAGACAGGTTATTCCACTGCCTGGGCATTTCAGTGAGCAGCAGTACCATCAGGCTTCTTGACCATTGAAATTCTTGCGTGATGCAATCGGCCAATGTTTGAGGGCCGTTGCCGCTGGCAATAGCATCAATGGCGTGTATGCCTTTCCAACCGTGACTGTTCATCATAAGGGTGGTGGAGTGGTCTTCCGCAAGTTCGGGCCCTATTCCGCCAATTTCCTTTAAAGCTGTAGTTCTTATCGCATAATGTGAACCAATGCAAAGCGGTGCGTAGCCATCGGAGTATCCCGCCTGAAGCGGGCCGTGCATTATAGCTTCAGCGTGGAGCCTTCCTCTCGCTGCCCAACTGCTTTCAGCGTTAGCATCACAAATGCTGGGAGCTGAAACATAACCGACCTCAGGATTTACAAATGGCCTTAGCATGGCCTCAAGATAGCCGTGCTGGGGAACATGATCTGCATCCATCTGGACAACAAAATCGTACTTTAAGTATCCGAAATGATCGTAGAAATAAGCCAGGTTGCCCTCCTTGCATTTAGTCCTTCGCGGCCAGCTTTCCCTGTGATATTCCATGATGCCTTTTCTTGAACACAGCTTTATGCCGTTGGCTTCACACCAGTCGAATATTTCCGGGTTAGGATCTTCATCCGCCAGCCATGTGTCGTGCGGAAATTTTTGTTCACGCATGGCAAGCAGTGTTTTCTTCACCATCTCAAAAGGCTCTGTAGGCGCCCTGGTCGCAATCATGGCAACCCTCCACTCCTTCGGAATTTTGATTTCAGGGTTCACTCTTTTTATCCTAGAAACAAAAAAGAAAAAATAGCCGGGAAATACCACGGTCCATAGCAACAAGATACTGTTTATCAGAAACCTTGTGTAATCAACAACGTGATCGCTATCTATCCACCATTTGATAAAGAGAATTGCTCCGATCAGCCAGATCATAAAGAGGAAAGAGTACTCCTTTTTCTGGCTGTCATTAAAAATGGGTACTAAATAATCGAAAAATTGGCGTGGTTCATCAGAAATTTCACCCGATACCTTCCATTTTTTACCAGTATTTATAATTTTTTTATCTAAAATTTGAGTATTTGCACTTTTTGTCTTCAATTTCAATGAAAATTCTTGATTTTTTTTAAGGGTGCAAATATAAGAGGAGCACAATCTTCATTCAAGCAATAAGTGTAAAGAAAACCGCTAAATAATGTGAAAGGATCCCTTTATCTTAAGGAATGCGGCTTTGCCTTGCATGATTTAGCTATTTTTGG
>CAYOYI010000018.1:0-6187 GCA_964408105.1 uncultured Chitinophagaceae bacterium
GAACAAGGTATTGTGTTCCAACAGATGAAAGGAACCCAACTTGTGAAGTGAAACCAGAACAGCCAGTTCCATCATCATTTCCGGCAACACAGGTCAGAGTGCCGCAACCATCAGTGAATACACTGATTTTAGTATCAAAGCTTGCAGTATTACATGTGCTGAAGGTTACAAAATCTCCTGTACCAACAAATGAATACCATACACCAGGTGCAGTATTGCTTGTACCGCAATCTGCGACACCATCCACACCGGCACTTTGAGTTGTTCCGGAAACGATTTCACCGCACAGTACAGGTATTGCACCTGCACACAAATCATTAGCAGGTGGCGGAGGACAATCATTAGAAAGGATAGTTAAAGTGTAATCTCCAAGCGGATCAAGGAAAGCCGCATCTGCAAACACAGGAACCAAGTAAGTTCCGGCAGGAAGGTTGCTATAGGAATATGTCAGATTTCCATCGCCACAACTCAGATCATCTGGAGTGCCATCATCATCCGTAACGAAATCAAGCGCGCTACAGGAAAGGTACAAGCGTGCGAAAATGTTGAAAGTAGGTGACAAAGAACCGCAATAAGATAATTCAACATTGTTGCATGTGCCTGTTACGGTGAAAGCTTCCCAAACAACTGCGAGAGGTGTACCATTGAATACAAATTCAGTTCCTTCAAATCCATCAATTGTAGCTCCTAAAGTGGTGCCGTTAACAACTGAGGGAACACCATTTGTAACAACAACCGCTACTGCATCACCGCAATTGTCATTTGCCGGGGCAGGTGGGGGTGGAGCACAGGTTACTGAAAGATCAAATGTTCCGAATGAGCCAAGGAACGCATGAACGAGCACGAGATAGTCAACACCCGGAGTAGAAGTAAATGTAAACTGCGAAGTAAATCCTGCACAGCCGTTACCATCATCATTTCCGCCAATGCAGGTCAAAGTGCCGCAACCATCGGTGAATACGCTGATCTTGGTATCGAAACTTGCAGTGTTACATGTGCTAAGAGTTATGTTGTCACCGGTGCCTGTAATTGTGTACCAAACACCTGGAGCAGTGTTGTCTCCACCGCAGAAAGCAACCCCGTCAACACCGGCACTTTGCGTAGTTCCGGAAACGATATCACCACAACCAATCACAATTGCATCGGTACACAGATCATTTGCAGGCGGTGGCGGACAATCGGTAGAATTAATTGTCAACGTATAATCACCGAGCGGATCAAGGAATGCAGCATCTGCAAAAACCGGAACCAAATATGTTCCTGCGGGCAGATTGCTGAAAGTGTAAGTTAAGTTTCCATCACCGCAACTTAAGTCATCAGGGGTGCCGTCATCGTCAGTAATAAAATCCTGTGGCGTACATGAGAGATAAAGACTGGCGAATATGTTAAAGGTAGGCGATGTTGAACCGCAGTAAGACAGCTCAACATTGTTGCACGTTCCGGTTAAGGTAAATGCTTCCCAAACAACGGCCAGAGCTGTTCCATTAAATACAAACTCATTAGCTTCAAAAGCATCTATTGTTGCTCCTAAAGTGGTTCCGTTGACAACGGAAGGAACCCCGTTAGTAACAACCACTGGAACTGCATCCGAACAATTGTCATTGGCCGGAGCTGGTGGCGGAGTAGTGCAGGTTACAGAAAGATCAAATGATCCGAACTGGCTTAGGAATCCATGAACCAATACCAAGTATTGAACACCCGGGGTTGAGGTAAATGTAAATTGGGAGGAGAAATTTGAACAGCCATTGCCGTCATCATTTCCGCCTACACAAGTAAGTGTTCCGCAACCATCTGTAAATACACTGATCTTAGTATCAAATGTTGCAGTGTTACAAGTGCTGAGTGTGATGTTATCGCCAGTGCCGGTTATAGTGTACCAAACACCAGGAGCAGTGTTATCCCCACCGCATACTGCAACACCATCAACGGTTGCTCCCTGAGTATAACCGGAAACAACATCACCGCATCCAATGGAGGTGGCATCAGCTCACAGATCGTTTGCAGGAAGCGCTGGACAATCAACCGAATTAATAGTGAGCGAGTAATCACCCAGAGGATCAAGGAAAGCGATATCTGCAAATACCGGAACCAGATAAGTACCGGCAGGCAGGCCACTGAAAGTATAAGTTAAATTTCCATCTCCACAACTCAGGTCGTCCGGTGAGCCATCATCTTCTTCGATAAAATCAGCAGCATTGCAGGAATTATAAATTCGGGCAAATATGTTAAAAGTAGGAGAGAAGGAACCGCAATACGAAAGTTCAACATTATTGCAGGCGCCCGTAACGGAGAATGCTTCCCAAACCACAGCAAAACCAAATTCTGAAGTTTCGAAAGCATCAGCTGTAGCACCAAGCGTTGTTCCGCTAACTGTAGCAGGAGTTCCGTTAGCAACAGCAGTGACTACAGCGTCAGTGCAATCATCATTAGCAGGAGCGCCAATCGGAGGGCCACAGGTCAGCGTAAGCGAAAAGTCTCCAACATCGCTGCCAAAACCGTGAACCAATATCAAATAATCGGTTCCCAGGGTTGAAGCAAAAGAAAACTCAGAAGTTAATCCGCAACCTGTTCCATCATCATTGCCGCCAATACAAGTGAGAGTACCGCAACCATCGGTAAACACGCTGATCTTGGAATCATAAGTTGCGTTATTGCAAAGGCTGACTGTTGCAGTGCCACCATTGCCCGTAAAGGAGTACCAAACACCGGGAGCGGTATTGCTTGTGCCGCATGTAGCGACTCCGTCAGAGGTTGCTCCGGTTGTTGTCCCGGCAAGTGTTTCACCGCAAAGAATAGGTTGAGCGTCAGCACACAGATCATTAGCAACTACACCTATGGTATTGCACGTTACTGTTATTTCAAAATTTCCTTCATCCGCACTAAAACCATGCACATAAAAGAAGTAAGTGGTACCTAAGTTAGAGTTGAACGTTACTTCAGAAATCAATCCGCAGGCATCATCATTACCGTCAACACAAACTAATCCTGCACAGCTTCCCTCAAACACACTCAATTTGGTGTCATAATCTGTATTGGGACTACAGAGGCTTACGGTGATATTATCGCCTGTGCCGAAAAATGAATAGAATACCCCAGGAGCAGTGGCCGAAGTTCCACACGTGCCAACAGCATCTGCCGCAGCTCCAATGGTAGTTCCGCTTAACGTCTCCCCGCATAGAATGTCTGTCGCATTTGCGCATTCATCATTTGCAGGAGCTTGTGCAAATGTGGTTGCAGCAAAAGTGCACAGGACTATTACTGCAGAAAGAATTCTCCTTTTCATGATAGTTGGTTTTTTGGTTTTGATTTTAGGACTAAATAAGCAGTTCGGGTGACAAAGTATAAAAATATTCCGAGAACAGTAGCGCAATAGGCGGAAATTCTGCTTTTCGGCTTCCGCAATTACATGCAGATTTTGACTATTTTATCATTATCGCCTTATTATGATAAGTACGTTTATCTGTTTGAAGTCTGTAGTAAATTATCCCTGACATTTGGGCGTCAGGATTGAACTGAGTTTTATAAAGCATGTTGGCTTCTGCATTTCCATCAAATAACACTGCGATTCTTTGTCCGGAAACGTTGAATACTTCAAGCTTCGCCCTTGAGCTTTCATTGAGCGAAAATTCCAAATTCAATTTCTCTTTGAATGGATTTGGATATACTTTAAAGTAAGCATTCCCCTGCGGATTTTCACTTTGGTTGTTGTTAGTCTTAAATGCAATCAGAGCGTTCAGTCCGCAATCACATGCAAAATTTGAATGCCAGTGAGTATAATCATCGGCAGAAACTGATGCCGCGAGGAATAATCCTGTCATTTTTGTTGGGTTCAAGACTGTGCCACTGAAAACACTCAACGATTTAAGAGTATAGATATCAGCAGTGACGTCCGAACGATTACCAACAAGAACCACGTTCTCCACGAAAACTATAACGTCTTTTGATTCGGGGTTAAACGTATTATCCGCTCCAATCTGGAAGTTCCCTTTTATCTTGAGTTTCACGCAAGGCTGGCTGAATTTTATTGTCGCGCTTGTATTGGATGTCAGGTTGCCGATAGTTACCTGTGATTGGGTAAACGTGACGGTAGCATTTTGACCAATAGTAATATTTCCATAATTAGAACCCGTCAAATTAACCGTGGCGCCATTTGCGACCGTGCTGTTCGGTCCTGCAGCTGCGAAGTTGTATTCAAATGCGGGAAGCGCAACTGGAACAGGAGTTGGTAATTGAACCGATGCAAGGCTGCCGCCAAATACCTGAAGAATCTTTGCCCTGATGAAAGTTCCCGGTGCTGTTACATTGGAAGCATCATTAAGCTTCACCGTGCCGAATTGACCCTTGGAGCCAACTCCTCCGCTGAATACCGTGTTCCGTTCGAGGGTTACATTTCCTGTTGCAAGAATAACATAGGCTGAAAGCAGATCACCGGGTTTGGTAGTGTTGATGGTGTTGTTTGCCGTACATCCTTGCACGTCAGTCATTGTAACCGAGTAAGGCGATGATGGAGATGCTGAAATAGAAGAAGTTGTTTCTCCCGTTGACCATAGGAAGGAAACGGCTCCGTTGGAGAAAGCATTTAAGGCAACGGTGCTGCCCTGGCAAAATTCAGGAAGCTGCTCTTCCACAATTGTTACATCATCGCAAGGGCATGGGTTGGGTGTGATGCCGGTATTTCCACCAGCGCATTGCCCGCATATATCTATAAATGCACTACCATTCAGATCACCGTTGCAATCAGGAGTTGGCGGAGTTAAGCAAACAGTGGCTGTGGAACCAGGAGTTGGATCAACTATTGTAAATGAAACTGATAATGGAACGCCTGCAATACCTCCGGCATTTACCTGGCTGTATGGAATTGCGGTAATAGTATAATTGCCAGTATCAATATTCCAGATATTATAATCTCCAGGAGGATTATCACCGGCTATGGCAAATGGAGGGACACTTTCTATTCTGTAGGTATTTCCATTTAAGAGGAACTTTACGCTCTTAGCACTTTGGCCACATAAGTCAGCACGAACGTTGAAACGGCAAAGCTGATCAAGGCTGATGGCCATTCCATCCGTCAGCGGGCCGATGACGCCATAGGTTGATTCATATACCAACGTGAATCCAATTACCTGTAAATCCTGAGTTTCGTTTATTGTAACACAGTTCTCCGTGGTACAGCCGTTATTATCGGCTACTGTAAGGCAGTATGTACCTGAACATAGGCTTGGTAACCCGCTGCCGTGGCTTCCCGTGCTCCAGTTATATACATAGGGTGGAATTCCACCGGTCACTACACTAGTTGCTGATCCATCGCAGCAGCAGTCGCTAAACACGATTTCAGTTAAACCGCCTGAACCATCAATGGTGAACACCAACTTTTTGACGTCAACTGCATTCATTAATACCGTTTGAACCGAAGAGTTACCTAATGCAGGTATTGGAACCGTAACAATGAGATTATTGAACGCATCATAAGCGCTTGCAAATGATCCTTCCTCCTCATCAATATAAACAAACGACTCAATATCTCTTGGGTTATCAAATGTTATGGTGATGGTTCCTCCGGAAGAGTTATCATTTGGCTTGTCAACCAGTCCATCGGCAGGGTTTGTATCGAACACATCACGCGCTATGACCATTATATTTCCGATGTCAACCTCAAGATCCGGGTCGGGAGTGCCGCTGGCATATGTGTTAAACACAATGGCGGCATTTTGCCCTGGGAAATTTGCAAAAGCTGCAATATGAATTCCGTACGGAGCGTATTGCTCGTTGAGAATGGTGCCGTGTGGTAAGTTGGTAAAGTTAAGCACGCAGAGCTGCGATGCCGGATCATAACATCCGCAGCTAACATCTGTCTTATTAAATGTGAGGTTCAGGTTCGTTGATGGATATTGACAAAGTCCATCAACGCAGATATCATATGTGCAGGGGTTGCCGTCATTGCATTGGATGGGGTTATAGTGACAAACTCCATCAATACAGGTATCAATTGTGCAGAGATTGGTGTCGTTGCAGATAATTCTGTTGTTGAAGCAAACTCCTTCAATACAAGTATCAATTGTGCAAAGTTCCTGATCATCACACGACTTCGGTTGGTTAATACATTCGCCTTCATCACAGTAATCAATGGTGCAGAGATCATCATCCGCGCAATCAATCTCTGTGTTAAAGCAGTTACCGCCCGAGCAAG
>CAYOYI010000018.1:6197-18886 GCA_964408105.1 uncultured Chitinophagaceae bacterium
ATCATTGGTACATAGTTTGTTTTCATCACTTACCAGCGGTGGAAATACTCATTGTACGTTTTCGCAGAGATTATATGTGCATGGGTCATTATCCTCACAATAGAGCGGCTCAAAGACGCAGCCGCCATCTATGCAAAAATCAAACGTACATGAATCGCGGTCATCGCAGCAAGCAATTTGATGGTAGCAGGCATGTCCATTACAGATGTCAGCGCTACAGGGATTTCCGTCATCACATTCTTCATTAGTCAAGCAGCAGCCTTCGATATCTGTGTGCTGACATTGCTGATCTTCACAGAAGTCTGTAGTACATGGATTGTCATCATCGCAGTCATAACCGGAATACGAGCAAACACCTTCAATACAAACATCAACGGTGCAGAAATCCTGGTCGTCACAATCAACCGGGATGAATTCACAATTTCCTAAAATACAGGTATCAATAGTGCATAAATCCCCATCATTGCAGTTTACCGGGTCATTAAAGCAAATCCCGTCAATACACTTATCAATCGTACAGAGGTTTGTGTCGGCACATTCAATTTCAGTATTCACGCAGCCTATGTCCGGAGCAAAACATGAATCAATGGTGCAGGCATCGTTGTCGTTGCAATCTAAATCGTTATAAAAGCAACCACTTTGGGTATCGCAACTATCCAGCGTGCAAACGTTTTGATCATCACAGTTAACCTCAGTGTAAAAACATCCGATTTGAGCATCGCAGCTATCCAGCGTGCAAACGTTTTGATCATCACAGTTAACCTCAGTATAAAAACATCCGTTTGAGACATCGCAACTGTCTATAGTGCAAGCGTCCCGATCGTCACAGTTTACATCCGTGTAGAAGCATCCGCTTGAAATATCGCAGCTATCTAAGGTGCATGCGTTATCGTCATCGCAGTTAACTTCTGTGTAGAAGCAGCCGATTCCCGAATCACAGCTATCCAAGGTACAGGCGTTCTGATCATCACAATTCACATCAGTGTAAAAGCAACCACCTGAGGCATCACAACTGTCGAGTGTACAGGCATTGCTGTCATTACAATTAACTGCTGTGTAAAAACAGCCGTCTATGATATTACAACTGTCTATAGTGCAGTCATTTTGATCGTCACAATTCAGTTCTGTATAAAAACAGCCGATCGCGGCATCACAACTGTCAAGTGTACAAGCGTCATTGTCGTCACAGTTCACATCGGTGTACACGCATCCTACTTGTGTATTACAGCTATCTAAAGTACAGGCATCGCTGTCATCGCAGTTAACTTCAGTATAGAAGCAGCCAGTTTGAGTATCACAACTGTCAAGCGTGCAGGCATTCTGATCATCGCAGTTTACATCGGTATAAAAACATCCGATTGGGGCATCACAGCTATCTAAAGTGCAGGCATTGCTGTCATCACAATTAACTTCTGTATAGAAACATCCGTTCTGGGTATCGCAGCTATCAATCGTACATGCGTCTTGATCATTGCAATTAACTTCCGTATAGAAACAACCAATGGCAGCATCACAGCTATCCAAAGTGCAAGCGTCACTATCATCACAATTAACTTCTGTATAGAAGCATCCGTCAATGATATTACAACTGTCAGTTGTGCATGCGTCATTGTCGTTGCAATCTACATCGGTATAAAAGCATCCGCTTTGATCATTGCAGCTATCGAGAGTACAAGCATCCCTGTCATTGCAATCCACATTGGTATAAAAACATCCATTTGAAACATCGCAACTGTCTAGTGTACAGGCATCCTGATCATCGCAATTTACATCTGTATAGAAACATCCTATTGCAGCATCACAGCTATCGAGCGTGCAGGCGTCCTGATCATTGCAATTTATTGTCGTGAATACACAAACACCATTGATGCAAGTATCAGTTGTGCACAAGCTGTTGTCATTACAAATAATTCGATTATTGAAACACACGCCATCCTGACAAAAATCTACAGTACAGGAATCGCCATCATCGCAACTGCGCAACAGGAACTGACACGTATCATTAAAACAGGTGTCAATTGTACACAGATCATTATCAAAACAAATAGCAGGTGAGTAGAGACATTCTCCGTTAATACAAGTATCTATCGTGCATCTATCGTTATCATTACAGTCCAATTGCTCGAAAATACAACCTCCTGTTAGGGTATCACAAAAATCAGTTGTACACAGAACCTGATCATCGCATTGAACGTCAGCATGTTCACATGCTCCTGTTCCTTTATCGCACCGATCCATTGTGCAGAAATAGCCATCGTCACAATCAACAGGTATATTTATACATGCTCTGCTTGCACAGGAGTCGGTAGTGCATAGGTCAGCGTCATCACAATCCAAGTTGGTTACGCAGCATGTGTCCTGATTAACACATTGTCCGTTGTTACAGAAATCAATCGTGCAGGAGTCACCATCCTCACAATTGAGCAACAGAGCAATGGAAACAGAATCAAGGTTATTAGTGGAATCTACATCATCTCCCAGGTAAGACGTTACGCGGGCAAGGTTGGTGTAATTACCCGAGTTATTTACTCTTACGTTAATTAACAGAACGAATGCGGTATCAGCAGGAAGGGAATCAATACTCCATATAAGTATATTTCCACTTAAGGTGGTTGCCGAGCCACCGTTATCGCTTATATAAGAAAAACCATTGCGAATGGTATCTCTCAATACTACACTGGTGGCATTATCAAGCCCGTCATTTGACAATCGAATAGTGAATGTAATAGTATCACCAGAGCAAGGTGTAGGATTACTTGGAGTTTTAACAACATTTAAATCAATCTTGCAAACCGATGCGGCAATACGCTCGAGATCGTTGGCAAGGGTTTGGGAACTTGACACCGAATAATCTCCCCTGATAAAGCTTGGCTGCAAATCTGGGTAGCGGTCTGGTCCGGAAATAGCCTGAACATTTGCCTCAGTGACTGTTGGATTTGGCAGGCTCACAACAAAAATATGGGAACCTTGAGCTTTCACGGCATTGGCGGCACCGATTGCCTCATTGAGAGCGGTGGTTTGATTCGCATTGTTAACTACTGATCCTTGGGCATTGATATAAGCGGTGGGATTACCATCGGTGAAAAATATCACCAATTCAGCCAATCCACCACCCGGTGGTACTGCGCTATTGATGGCCTGAACCTGGTTAAAAGCAGCCTCCCAGTTCGTGTAATACTGACTGCTGGAATAATCTTCAGGATCATAATTAGTTGACTGAGCAGTTGTATTGCCGTCATTTAAATAAGTGGAAAACGCGGTGATATACGCATTATCAACTACCTGATAATTAGTGGTTCCGCCAATGGAAGCTCTTCTTGCCTGCGAATTGAATTCCACCACTGCAACGCTTGATCCAGATCCGTTCAATGCATTCATAAGATCCAGGGAAGCGCTTCTCACAACTCCGCTGATATCATTTGCTCCAACCCCTGCAATAGACCCTGATTCATCTAAAACGAAGATTATGTTATAAGGACAAGAAATTTGCAGGTCCGGATTGGTTGCGGGAGTCTGGCTCCTGGCGTGGACACACGCCAACAATGCTATAGATAATGCAAGAAAACGATTCATACTGGTTAAACCGGGTGAAAAAGTACGGATTTATTACACACCAAGGAAGAAGTAAGCTGCAAATTTTGCCACGAATTACCGTAAAATTCTTACCCAAGAGGAGCGGGGGTTCATTCCTTAATGGTTATGCTCCTTAAAATTTATGGTTTATCAAGTTATTGAATTGAGCCTTATTATTTTTCAGGATAAGCAGACTATGTCAGCCAGACCTCGTTTTGAAATAAAATGAAAGAAGCGCCCCTTTATCGGGCGCTTCTTTCTTGCCTGCCGCACACTATATACCTTCCGCACTATCCGCCTTACTCCTCAAGTTCCTTGCCTCCACTTCCTGGCGGATTCAACTCCTGGCAAGCTATTATGTTAAAATCCCTGATTGGTTGGATTCGCGGAGAAAATGTTCCCCACCTCAACCTCCGGAAAGTAAGTCTCGGAATTTTGTGAAGTGGTGGCTTTAACACGGTAATAAACTGAATTAGTTTTTATCGTTTCTTCATCCACGTACTTAAATGGGAGAGAATCGCTGTTAAAATCTTCCCTTTTTAAAATGGCTATGGTTTGAAAATTGATACCGTCAACACTACGTTCGACTTGAAATTTCTTATAGTCCGTATGGTTAACGTTATTAAGCTTCAGCTCTATGTTGTCTTTTTTTACACTTGCACTCAGGTATGTATTCGAAAAGATACGCTGTCCGCAAAAACTCAGGTGGGTGGAGTCAATTGTTCCGCCATCAACATTCATGAAATTGTTTGAACAAACGTCTATATTCCCTTTTATTACTCCGGTTTGAGAATTTACAAAGCGTTTATTAGCAATCATGTTACCGCCATTGCCGGTTACAAGGCCAATATTGTCAACGATATTTCCTATCACAATGCTTTCCTGATTGTAAAGATTCCCAGAGTTAATAAGGTCAAGTGAAACTTCAAGGATGTGATTATTATAAACTGTGCCTTTGGTGGTTAACCCGTCAACAATAGTAATACCCAAGTTAATAAGGCTTCCGGAAGGCAATACGATGAGGTTTTTATTTCCCATCACTGATCCCGACCTGCGCACCATAAGAGTTCCTTTAATTACTATGTCTGTACTAAGCTTCACATCATTGTTAATGATGACAGTGTCGCCTTCCTTAATGATGTTTCCCGGATACGTGGGAATCCATATTGAAGGGTCATTGTACTTTCCGTTAAGGTTTGCAGTATATACTGCCGCTTTGGTTGAAATGCTGAAGCTGATAAGCGCGGTTATAAAAAAGGAAATAACTTTTATCCTGTAAAAAGCTTTGTTTCCCATTCTATCTTTCCTGCCTATCTGAGTTGCGCCTGCGTGCATGAGGAGTGTGCGATTGAATTTTTAATTCGAATGGGTTTTACGTGATGAGGAAGCAAAAAGTTACAGGCGCTTAAGCAACCTTAATCGCAGAATTGACGATAATGGGAATCCGGTTTTAAGGAAGACTATTCAGGTCAGAAAATTGAATAGTACCGGTTATATTTTTCTTGTTCTGAGCCGGAGAGAATTACCGATAACGAAAACATCAGACATGGCCATGGTGAAAGCCGCGATCATGGGGTTAAGCAAACCGATTGCTGCGATCGGAATCGCTAGTACATTGTAAAAAAATGCCCAGAAGAGGTTCTGCCTGATGGTTGTCATCGTTTTTTTGCTAAGCTCCATGGCATTTTTTAAGTGCCCTAAATTTCCATTCAGAAGTATCACCTGTGAGCTGTCGATTGCAACTTCAGTTGCATCGCTTAATGATATGCCGATATCCGCTTTAGCGAGAGCCGGTGCATCATTGATTCCATCACCAACCATTGCTGTGGGCATCTCTTTTGAAAGGCTCATGATGATCTCCAGTTTTTCTTGAGGATGTTTTCCGAAATAAAATTTTTCAATCTTAAGCTGATTAGCTATGGTCGCACATTTTTTATAGCTGTCACCACTTAGTAAAATTGGAATAATTCCATTCTCTTTTAAGTAATTGACAGCAGCTTTTGCTTCCGGTTTCAGTTCGTCCTCCATATCAACATATCCAGCTAATTGTCCATTGAGAAGCACATAAATATCATGCTTATTGTCCGTGGTGTGATTCCTGGCTATTTCATAAGAGCCTAATTCAAGCAAATTACCTTTTTTATCCTCAGCCTTTATTCCAATACCTTTAAGCTCCTGTACCTTTTGCAACATCAATTCTGGTATCCCTTTTAGTTCACGGGTGATGGAATGGGCGAGTGGGTGAGAGGAATGTTTTTCGAGACTAAGTAAGATTGACTGGATAGCTTCAAGTTCTGTTTTAACGGGTGTTATCTTTTTTATCTTGAATCGCCCCGTTGTCAGTGTGCCGGTTTTGTCAAATACAACTTGCTTTATGGTGGAAAGCGTCTCCAGAGTTTTGCCACCTTTGATTAATATTCCCTTTTTAGTTATCATTCCTATGCCCACCATTATCGCGGTTGGCGTTGCCAGACCCATTGCGCATGGGCAGGCTATAACAAGGACAGCTACGCTGTGCATGATTGCTTTTTGGATGGGCAAATTGAAAGCAAAAGCAGAAAGGAAAAAGGTTATGAAAGCAATGACAACAACTGCGGGTACAAACCATGTGCTGACCCGGTCTGCAAGACGCTGGATATCCGGCTTCTTCTGCTGAGCCACTTTCACCATTTCAATTATATTGGAAAGGAAAGAGTCATTTCCCGATGCTTCAACTTTAACTTTCACACTTCCTTTGACGACAACCGTTCCACCTATGAGTTTATCCTCAACATTTTTTTCCACCGGTGAGCTTTCTCCAGAAATCATAGATTCATCCACCGAGCACTCTCCCCAAACGATTACCCCATCTGCCGGCACGCGGTCACCCGTATTAACTAAAACCATTTGTCCTTTTCTTATCTGATCCACGTCCACTTCCTGAATCTGCTCGCTTCCGTTCTCGCCTGATACCAGTTTTGCTTTTTGCACTCGCAGCTTACCCAGCTCTTTTATGGCGGTTGTTGTTTGCTGAACACTTTTGTGCTCCAGCAGATTGCCAAGAAGTACTATTGTAATAATTGTCGCTGCTGTTTCATAAAACATGTAGTCTGGACCCATAGCGTTCAGCGTGCCATAAAGGCTGTAAAAAAATGCGGCAGAAGAACCCATTAAGATCAGGACGTCCATATTAGGAGCGCCTGCCCACAGAGAGCCAAAGGCGCTTTTACCAAAGTGCCAGATGCCGATACCAAAAACCGGAATACAAAGCGCAAGCTGAAAATAAGGGTTGCTAATAAATCCGCCATCTATGAACATGTGGAGAAGGAGCGGGATTGAAAAAATCAGGCACACATAGAATTTATGCACCAGCGAAAACTGAAAAGATTTTGGTTGGGCTTCTACCGCATCGTCAACCACCTTATACCCAAGGAATTCGATTCCTCGTTTTATTTCTGGCAGTTCAACTGCTTTATCAATCTTAAAGCGGGCTTCAGCAGTTGTGAAATCAACCAGCACATCATTCGCTCCTTGCTTCTCCAGATATTTGGAAATGCTAAGGGCACAATTCGAGCAGGTCATCCCCTCAATGTTCAATTTGACCTTTCGGCTTTCTGATGTGGCAGTTTCCGGCATTATGCGCTTAAGAATAAGAACAAAATTAGTTGATTTAAGAGCTACGAAATTTGGTTGAATGGAAAAGCGTTAAGCTTATCCTGCTTAACTTTTTTGTGGACAATTTACACCTTAATAAACTTCAATGATCGTAGCGTTTGTCCCTGATACTGGTAATATAAAAAATAAAGTCCTGCGGTCAGGTGATTGACCGAAATGACAATTGAAGATTTATCGGTCGGCCAGTCAATATTAAAATGCCTTTTCCCGGTTAGGTCAACACAAGCCAGGGAAGCGGATTCCAACATACCTTCACGCATACAGATTAGCTGATTTTCAGCGGGATTTGGATAGATGTTGAACTTTAATGATTTCGTTGAAAATGTGGATGCAGGAGTTGTATCAATCGAACACTGTTCAACATATTCAAGCGCCCCAACATTAGTTGTATCCAGGCGTATAGTATAGCTGTAATCACTGTCAATCCAATCAGCCAATGATACAGGCTGAATGAGGTTGGCATTTTCCGGGCAAGGCTGCAAATACTTGATAATCGAATCTATAGCAGGATCAACCGATGCGATCAAAGCTGTATCAACTTGATCGGTTGATGTAAATTCATCATCGAATTCTATAACCCTGTTATTCGACACATTCAATTCAAATGGCACAGGAAAAGTAGCATCCCTAACAACACGGATAGGCTGTATCCCGCCATACTTCATAACATCATAAGAAATAATGTTCCCGTGGATATTAATGTTTTCAGCAATGGAAAAGCCGCGGTTTAAGACGGTGTTGTAGGCATTCGGGAAGTAGGCGTATATCATCGCTGCATTTCCTGCGGTCGAATCACCTGTCACCCCTATGATCGTATTGTGATGGAAGAAAACATTTCTTACACAATTATATCCTGCAATAATAAGGTCAACATTTCCCTGCCAGAGGTTTAATGCGGATGTGGTATTGACAAAGAAATTATTGAAAATGAAAATGCTGTCAATATGCGGGTAGGAGCGGTTGTCAAACGGACAGTAGGATTGGCAAAATTGATATGTGGGCCCGCCATTGCTGCACGCTCCTTCATTTGCCAGCAATATTCCGTTGGAGCCATAGAGCGGAATAGTATCAGAAGGGCATGTACGCCAGTAAACCTCCTTACCGGGGGTTGCATAGTTCAGATTATTTCTGATAACGATTCTTGCGCTGTTGTCACAATAAATGTTGGACGAGTTGTCGTGAAGGAGATTGTTATAGGCCAGTCCATATTCCGAGTTGTGAAAGTTGAGTCCTTCGCCACGCGTGTATGCTACTTCCGAATCATGAATAATGGCCCATTTGCATCCGTAAAACTTGATACCCGAAGGCCACTGGCAGGGACTTGTTAATGTGTCTAGGCCTGGCCTGCTGCTGTGAAGCCCTTTTGAATTCCTGATTAAGATGGTATCCACATCCTGAAATAGCATAGAAAAGCTCATCACGCTGTCAACGCTTACTGCATCAACCAGAATATTGTTGATGCGCGGTGTTTGATTGCTGAAATAAACTCCATGTATTTTTCCATACTTGAGTTTCAGATTTTTAATGAAGATATGGCTGCCCATTAAGCGAATCAAATGACCGTTAGCAAATGTATCCTGCCTGCCCTGTATCGTAACATCGCCAATTCCTTCAAGACTAACATTCTTATAAGTGTTGCCTTGTTCATATTGTCCTGTTGGTTGCTGGAAGCCGTTGGAAACGACATAAGTTCCCGGCAGCAAAAGAACCAACCCATAGGCATGGCCGCCATTCACACCTTGTGTTCCGAATGGCAGCAATTGAAGCGCTTTAAGGAATGTGGCAACGGGCGAATTCATCGTGCCTGAATTCGTATCATTCCCGGCAGGTGACATAAATACCGTATCGGTAATAGAATAGTTTCCGGCAGCCACCAGCGGCTCAGGGAATTGCCAGATGTTCTGGCTCTGAAGTTGAATAGCAAAGAGAAGGATAAATAGGGCGGTGTAATATTTCATCGTTTGAAAATAGGATTATTAGATTGCTTGCAGGCCTAGGTTATTTTTCCTTAATATCCAATGTTATCAATGCGCTCATTACATTGATGTCGTCACCGTCAAAAACGTCAATGGGAATGGTTGTATTTCCGACCTTGAACTGACTCTTTTGAATTTCGCTGATTGCCCGAAGAGTGCCCTTTGCTTTCTTTTTGTAAGAAACAGTCATGGCAACCGGGATGAACTTAAGATTCTTTGGTATTGTAACTTCTGTTAATACCGCCATAGCCGCTTCGCATAAGTTGCAAAGGGCGATGGCATGTATTGTGCTTAGGTGATTGTGAACACTTCTTCGGTCCTTCATTTGCACGACTACTCTTCCCTCTTTTAATTCAACAAAGAGCGGCTTAATTGAGAAGAAATAGGGGAGTCGTTTGCAAACCAAATATGAGAAGAGTTTCTTCCCCAAGGGATAGCTGCTCAGCCGGTTATAGAGGGTCAGTGTATCCATTAAAAGTGCGGTTGAGCAAAAATATCCAATATGGTAAGTTGTAGCTCCCACTTTGGAAGCCGTGAAAGAAAGCTAATGAAAATTTGCCCTCCAATAGTCTTTCCTGCCATTTATCTCTTATCAAACCAGGATGTTGGCACAGGATATTCCGACTTCCTCCATCTACTCATTTTTACCATTTAGCCTTATCTTCGTTTTCATTAAAATCTATCGCAGTGAAAAAAATTGCTGTTACGACCTGCATGATTTTGTTCATGTATTTTCTTTCCGAGGCACAGGATGTAACCTTGTCGGGTCCTGGTCCTTGTGGTGTTGGCGCTGTTTCCGGAACATGGACAGTTCCTTGTGATGTTACCGGAGTGACAATTCATGTCTATGGCGGAGGTGGAGGCGCAGGCGGGGGTGGAGGCGGCAGCAACGGAGGTTTTTTTAATACCCGAGGTGGAGGTGGTGGCGGTTCAGGAGGGTACAGTTCTATAACTATAAGCGTAACGCCAAACTCGGCATTCTCTTACAGCATAGGAGCCGGAGGATGCGGTGGAAGCAACGGCTCTGACGGACAGGATGGCGGAGATGGGTCTTCCGGAGGGGGCAGTTCTTTTTCTGGTACCGATTCAGGCGGAAATGCAGTGAGCCTTTCGGTGGGCGGAGGTGCAAGGGGTACCGGAGGTGATGGGACAAATGGCAGTACAGGCTCAGGTGGTGGCGGTGGTAGCGCAGGTGGGGGTACTACAAACTCTCCCGGAAATCCCGGTAGCCAGGGTAGTGGTGGTACTGGAGGAGGTGGTGGCGGAATTGGAGGGCCGTTTGGAGGAAATGGAGGAGCACCTAATTCAGGAGCCGGTGGTCAATATGGCGGGGGTGGAGCTGGGGGAGGTGATTCTCCTGGTGGACGTGGCGCGGCAGGAGGAATACTAATTACTTATACGTCCACAATTACAATTCCTGTACCTACCATCTCATCAACTCCTCCTACTTGCACCTTAGACGGAGCAAGCACGATCAGCAACTATGATCCTGCAATGACATATATCTTTACTCCTGCGGGTCCCACCGCAGGAGCCGGTGGTGTGATAACCGGAATGATAACAGGAACAAGCTATACCGTTGTGGCGCGTACTGCAGGTGGCTGTGATTCATCACCAAGCAGTTCTTTCAGCAATGCTCCGGCAACTCCCTTGCCTGTTCCGACTATTTCAACTGCTTCACCAACTTGTACATCTGATGGAGTCAGCACGATCACTAATCATGATCCCGCCCTGACATACATATTTACACCAACCGGTCCCGTGGCAGGAGCAGGAGGAGTGGTCTCCGGAATGGTAGCGGGAACAAGTTATACAGTGGAATCAACCGATGGAATATGCACTTCAGCGACAAGCGCTTCATTCAGCAATGCTGCACAATTTCCTGCACCTGTTGCAGATATCACCGGTTCATTAAGTTATTGTACAGGCAGCAATACTACGCTTACCGCCAGCGGAGGAACAAGCTTTGTTTGGACAGATGCTAACGCAAACAACATCGGTAACAGCGCAAGTGTCACAGTCATACAAGGCGTATATACTGTAGTGGTAACCGATGCTAACACTTGCGCGGATGACACCACAGTTACCGTAACGGAAATTTCAGGCCCAACGGTAACACTCACTGCTGCTCCAATGCAGATCTGTGCCGGGCAAAGCGTCACTTTCACTGCCGATCCGCCTGGATATGCGCTCTATGAGTTTTATCTGAGCGGAACGCTTAACCAAAGCGGAGCAGGAAATACTTATACTTCCACCACACTTGCACAGGGTGATAATGTGACTGTCAGGGCGCAGGGTAACGGATGCTTCGGGCCAATTAGCAGCGGTGTTTCAGTTACCGTGCTGCAGATCGGTACGGCAACAGTTATACTTTCAGTTGTTCCCGACACAATATGCCCTGGTCAGAGTGCTACGGTTACGGCAACTCCATCCGGGTATGTTGAATATGAATTTTCGGTAAACGGAACAGTCGTACAAAGCGGACCTTCTAACACATACACAACAACCACTCTTGCACAGGGTGATAACATAACTGCGCGGGCGTTAGATCAACTGTGCTTCGGGCAAATGAGCTCCGCAATAAGCGTCTTTATAAGATCAACGATCGCTGTTGATGCCGGCAGTGATATTCAGTTTTGCCTTAATGATCCTGCTGCGATACTGCAAGGATTTTCACCCGCTGGTGGAACATGGATAGGAAATGGACTCACCGATCCATCAGGAATTTTTAATCCTGCGATTGCAGGATCCGGAATACATACGCTTACCTATTCAGTTAATGACGCCAACGGTTGTCAAGGGGCTGACTCCATCGAAGCGCAGGTTTATGCGCCTTCAGAAACAGATTTTTCAGCAACACCGGTTCTTTCTGAGGTAAACGACAGTACTCCCGTTGTCTTCACTGACTTTACTTCAGGAGCTGCCAATTGGCAATGGGATTTCGGAGATGGTACAACAAGCAACATTCAAAACCCTACTCATGTTTACAGTGAAACCGGGACATACACCGTAACGCTCATTACTACCGATGCTAATGGTTGCAGTGATACGCTGACAAGGACAAGTTACATTATCATTCAGGGCGGCACATTTGTTTTTGTGCCTACCGCATTCTCTCCAAATAATGATGGTGCAAACGACATTCTTCTCCCTTTAGGAAAGGATCTAAGCAAGGTAACGTTTCAGATATTTAATCGCTGGGGGGAATTAGTGTTTGAGTCAAGTAGCCTCAATCATGGATGGGACGGAATGCACAAAGGCGAACCTGCTGCAATGGGTGTTTATGTTTATTCCTTGAAGGCGGAATTCACAAACCAAACCACGAAAAAACTGAGTGGTACGGTGACGCTGGTAAGGTAAAGTGACTGATGTTAACGAGTCGGTCAATATTGGACTTACGGCACGTTATAATTTCAGCGTGCCTGGTATTAGTGTACAAACAGCTTGTCATTTGATGGTGAGCACACGGTGCTTTACTGCCTTTGA
>CAYOYI010000019.1:0-11419 GCA_964408105.1 uncultured Chitinophagaceae bacterium
TGGACTCGCTATGAATACGGCGTAACCTACCCGATCAATAATTATAATGTCACCTTGAATGTTGGAAAGTATGTTGACTACACCGATACTATTGTGGAAAACGGCCAGGTGAGAGAATTGCACTATTATATTATGCCTTACAACCTTCAAAAAGCGAAAACCCACTTTGATCAGGTGAAGCCGATGATGAAGTGTTTTGAAAAATATTTCGGAAGCTATCCGTTCTGGAATGACGGCTACAAATTAGTTGAAACGCCATATCTCGGTATGGAACACCAAAGCGCTATTGCTTATGGAAACGGATACAGAACCGGATATGCTGGTAAGGATTTCTCCGGTATCGGTCTTGACTTTGATTACATCATCATTCATGAAACCGGGCATGAGTGGTGGGGAAATGCCGTAAGCTGCAAGGATATTGCCGACCTCTGGATTCACGAAGGATTCTGCACTTACTCTGAAGCGCTTTATGTAGAATGCCTGCATGGATACGAAACTGCAATTGCTTACGTGAATGCCAAGAAAAAGCACATAGGCAACAAGGAACCCATCATCGGAACATACAACGTCAACAATGAAGGCTCTCATGATATGTACAGTAAGGGAATGCTGCTTTTAAACACACTTAGAAGCGTTATCAACAATGACAGCCTCTGGTTTGGCATTATTCGCGGGATAATTAAAGAATTTAGTTACAAGACCTGCTCCACTTCGGATATTGAAAATTACATCAGCAAAAAATCAGGAATGAATCTTACCGCTTTCTTCGATCAGTATCTGCGGCATGCAGCAATACCCGTTTTTGAATATGAATTGGGTAAGAAAAATCAATCTCTGAAATACCGGTGGGGAGCGGATGTCAGCACATTCAACATGCCTGTGAAGGTTACTACCGCTAAAGATACCTTCACCTGGATCAAACCCACTTCTGAATGGCAGGAAATACCGTTGCTGCTCGGCAAAAGGAATGAATTCAGCGTTGCGGAAGACCTCTTTTACATCAATACAAGAGAAATCAAAAAATAACGTTTCCACATTCCATCCACCGCTGTCACGAAATAGTTGATAAACACCCCGAAATTGTTAGCAAACGGTTAATAAGCCTCGTTTTTAGGTGCGCAACTGCCATTTCCCGCGTGCGAAAGATGTGCTGAACTTCGGTTCAAAAAATTTGCACAGCATGTTCCCCCGTTTCATATTTGCATCATCAAGCGAGCGATAAAAGGCTGACTTGAACAATGTTCTTTCTAAAGAACTTCGGTTACACGAAGGGATATTGCAAAACAGTCATACCGCTGAAGACAACAAGCCCGGCTCGTCCGGGGGGATAACCTTAGCAGGGTAAGATTCCAAGAGCAGCTTCTGAAAAGAAGGGGCAGCGAGGATGAAGCCGTAATAACCGTAGCTTGACGTTCTGATGTGACTACGGTCACGACAGATGGAAAGGGGAATAGATTCGCAAGAATTGGTTCCCCTTTCGTGTTTTATATAGGTTGATTAGTTCCTATCTTGCCCCCTCAACTTTTCCAATCAATCAGCTAACCGAAAATACCCGCTTCGTAGCCACTACCCTTCACGGCCTTGAAGAGGTGCTCGCCAGCGAGCTGCTCGCCCTGGGCGCGCGCGACATCGAGAAGCTCAGGCGTGCCGTTGCCTTCAAAGGCGACCTCGGATTCATGTACAAAGCAAACCTCAGCCTGCGCACCGCCCTGCGCATCCTCTTTCCCATTGCCCAGTTTGAGGCCGGCAACGAACGGCATCTCTATGATAACGTGAACCAGCTCGCCTGGGAAGAATTCATGGATGTTGACGAAACGCTCGCCATTGATGCCGTGCTCAATACAGACCTTTTCCGCCACAGCCAGTTCGTAGCGCAAAAAACAAAAGACGCTATTGCCGACCGCTTCCGTACCAAATACAAAAAGCGACCCTCCGTTGACCTGCGCGACCCCCACCTGCGCATCAACATCCATATACATGATGACCGCGTCACCCTTTCGCTCGACAGCTCGGGCGACCTGCTTTATAAGCGCGGCTATCGCGGGCAGACCGGTGTGGCACCGCTCAATGAAGTGCTTGCTGCAGGCATGATACTGCTCAGCGGGTGGGACGGCAAAACGCCCTTCTGCGACCCCATGACCGGCTCGGGCACCCTCGCCACCGAGGCCGCCCTCATCGCTGGCAACATTCCGCCCGGATATTTCCGCAGCACATTCGGCTTCATGCGCTGGCGCAATTTTGACGAGCCGCTGTGGAACACCATCTATGATGCCGCCATCAAAAAAATTTCACCGCCTGCCGAGAAGCTCATTTTCGCCAGCGATGCCTCCGCCAACAACCTGAAAAAGGCGAAGCAGAATTTCCGTGCCGCGCAGGTTGATGACCTCATTGCCGCGCGCACCTCCCAATTCCAGGAGCTGGAAAAGCCCGCCCCGCGCGGGGTGCTCATCATGAACCCGCCCTATGGCGAGCGCATGAGCAAAGATGACAGCGCAGCACTCTACCGCTCATTTGGCGATGCCCTCAAAAAAAACTGGACCGGCTGGCAGGCATGGCTCATCTCCTCAAACCTCGAGGCCATCAAAAAGATCGGCCTGCAGGCATCGAAAAAGATCGTGCTCTACAATGGCGCCCTCGAATGCCGCTACCTCAGGTACGAGATGTATGAGGGAACGAGGAAGTGAATTATTTGGCGATTTCTCTTCTCAGTTGCTAATCCGTACCGTTAGTATCGCCTGACTTAAAACTTGTTACTTATCTGCAAGACATTATTATTACCTCTTGTAGTGTTCTTCACTTGCCGCAAACGGAGTTTCATCGGTTGGTGAATGGCACCAAATACATGTAGAATCGTTTTTTCTATAAACGTGTCACCTTCCTCTGGCTTGGGTGAGAACAACTCCAAAAGGGTGAGATTATTATAGAAAAATTATGAAATGAGGAGAACAATCAAAACGGTAGAATAGAAATCACCACAGAAATTTCAGATTTTTGATTTACGATTGATTTCAATGCTGGTGAACGATTTCTATACCATCAATTCGCTCAAGGCTAATGAAGCCGGCAAGGTCACGGCCAAGGTATCATTCAATGCGGGCCATGATATCTTCAAAGGGCACTTCCCGGGCATGCCCGTGGTGCCGGGCGTGTGCCTGGTGAAGATAGTGAGAGAACTTCTTGAGAAGCAAACAAGGAAAGCTTATCAGCTAAGAAAAGCAGACAGCATAAAATTTCTGCAGTTTGTGACGCCTGAGCAGGTGAAAAATCTCAATTTTGAGATGACGGTGACGCCCGTTGAAAATCAGCTCAGAGTGGTAAATACTGCGTATTTTAACGGCACGATTTATTTCAAGTTCAAAGGTGAGTATAGTGAGGAGCCCGCAGGCGTTTAAGGAGAAATTCAGGCAGCACCGGTGCTGTGTGCTGATACCTACTTATAATAATGCCGCAACGATAGAGAAGGTGATCCGCAATGTGGCGGAATATACCGATGACATCATTGTGGTGAATGACGGCTCCACCGATGGTACCCCCGCCATAATAAACAAGTTTGACAAGCTGAAGATAGTTTCTTACGAAAAGAATGCCGGCAAAGGATGGGCGTTGCGCAAGGGGTTTGAATTTGCCTCCCAGCAAGGTTACCGCCATGCGATCACGATTGACTCTGACGGGCAGCATTTTGCCGATGACCTTCCGAAATTTTTAGACAAGCTCGACAACTCAAAAGCGGAACTTATCATTGGCGCGCGCAACATGGGCGAGGCAGCTAACGTGCCAGGCAAGAGCAGTTTCGGGCATAAGTTTTCTAATTTCTGGTTCAAAGTGGAAACGGGTATCAACGCTTCCGACACACAATCGGGCTACAGGCTTTATCCGCTATACGCGCTGAAAGACATGCGTTTTTTCACAACGAAGTATGAGTTTGAAATTGAAGTGATCGTGCGCGCAGCATGGCGGGGCGTGCATTTCGATTTCGTGCCCATCACAGTGTATTATGCCCCGAAGGAGGAGAGAATATCTCATTTCCGTCCGTTCCCGGACTTCACGCGGGTGAGTTTGCTGAACACGGTGCTGGTACTCATCACTTTCTTTTACATCCGCCCGCGAAACCTCTACCGCAGCCTCACGGAAAAAAAAACTTCCGTTCATTCCTCAGGCTGTTATTCTTCGATAAGAATGAGACCATTCTCACCAAATCACTCTCTGTGGGGCTGGGCATTTTCATCGGTATCGCACCGATATGGGGTTTTCAGATATTGGCGGGATTGTTCCTCGCATTTTTATTCCGGCTCAACCGGGCAATCGTCCTGATCGCTTGTAACATCAGCCTTCCGCCATTCATACCTGTTATCATTTATCTGAGCTATCAGCTCGGAGCAGTGTTGATGGGTGAGAATGCGGTGCCACTCACCTTCAGCACCGATATTAATCTTAACGTGATAAAAGAAAGCCTCGGACAGTACATCATTGGTGCGCTGCTGCTGGCGACTACGGGAGGAATACTCTCTTTTATCATCACGATGCTCACAAGAGGCAGCTAATTAAGTGAACAAATTTTTCATTGGCATATACACGTTTTTCAGCACGAGGAAGCCCTTGCTCTTTGCCACTACCCTGCTGCTGTTTTTGATATTCGGATTTGCCGCTTTCCAGATTGATATCGAAGAAGACATTACGAAGATGCTTCCCGATGATCCGAAGCTGGGGAAACTGAATACCGCTTTTAAGAACTGGCGGTTCATTGACAAAATGACCGTTGTTATTTCGGCAAATGATACGAGCGCGGTTCCTGAGCCAGATTCGCTCATTGCGAAAGCCGACAGTTTAGTGAATCGTGTTAATGCGAAACTGGGAGAATATGTTTCTGAAGTTCAGTTTCGCCTTGATGATGATTTCTTTCTGAAGCTTTACAACAATATTCAAAGTGACCTTCCCATCTATCTTCAGCCGGGCGATTATGAGACGATAGATTCGCTGATCGCGCCTGAAAAAATAAAGAGCACCCTTGAGTATAACTACAAGCTGCTGACCTCGCCTGCCGGGATGGCGATGAAAAAGATGATTGCCAGTGACCCTGTTGGCCTTACGATGATACCGGTGAGCAGGATAAGGGATGCCCAGCGCAATGAAAATTTCGAGATATACCAGGGCTGCGTGTTCACGAAAGACAAAAAGAATCTTTTGCTTTTTCTCTACGCCTCAAGCCCTGCCAATGAGACGGGAAAGAATAGCGCATTCATCGCAGGATTGGATCGGGAGATTGCCGGGCTTTCAAAAAATCCCGGATTGACAATTGATTATTTCGGAACGCCTGCCATCGCAGTCGGAAATGCCAGACAAATAAAAAGAGACACCAACATCACGCTTAGCGTCACGATGTTGGTGTTGATCGTTTTCATCGGATTTTTCTTCCGCAGCAAACGTGCGCCATTCATCATGATACTGCCGGTGGTCTTTGGTGTGACATTCTCATTAGGGCTTATCTATTTGATGCAAGGAACAATTTCAGCCGTTGCTCTGGGCGCAGGTTCGGTTGTGCTCGGAATAGCGGTTAATTATTCATTGCACGTTTTCAGCCATTACCGGCACTCCACCGGAATGAAGGAAGTGATTGCGGAAATCTCAAAACCCATGCTGATCGGGATGATCACTACCGTGGGTTCATTCCTCTTTTTGAAAGTGCTAAAATCACAGATCCTGCAGGACTTCGGCCTGTTTGCAGGATTCGCCCTCATTGGTGCAGCGCTGTTTTCCATTTTGATACTACCGCATCTGATACCTTCCTCATTTGCCGCGCAGGATAATAAACCGAGAAGAAAATCATTTCTCGATAAGCTCTCAGTGCTGAGACCTGAACGCAACACCTGGCTGATCGCGGCAATCTTCGCCATCACCATCGTGCTGCTCTATTTCGCCACACGCGTTTCGTTTGAAGGCGACATGATGAAGTTCAATTACATGAGCAAGAAGCTCAGGCAATCCGAACAAAAGATCAACAGCATCATTTCCGAAACGGTGAATTCTTCTTTTATAGTGACCACCGGCTCATCACTTGATGAGGCGTTAATGAATAATGCTGCTCTCGAATCAAAGCTGGATTCCCTGAAGCAAAACGGTGAGGTGAAAAACTATTCTTCAATTTCTTCCCTGCTCATTTCTAAATCGCAGCAGCAGGAACGGATCACCCGGTGGAATGATTACTGGACGAATGAAAAGAAGGAGCAATTGAAAGCAGCTTTGGCGGAAGAAGGGGGACAGCTCAAATTCAAAGAGAGCGCCTTTCAGAATTTTTACAACCTGCTCGATAAGCAGTTTGCTGCTGGCGATCCGGCTGAGCACGCGCCCATGCTGAGCGGCTTCAGCGATTACATCATTGAGCAGACGGGATTCTCTGCGGTGATCACGATGGTAAGAACTGAAGCTGAAAACAAAAAGGCAGTCTTTGACAGGCTGACGCAAACGGAAAACAACTTTATCCTCGACAAGCAACTTATCACCAATAAATTCATTGAGCTGATCAATAATGACTTCAATCTCATTCTTGGATTTACCTCGTTGTTTGTTTTATTCATGCTCTATGCCACTCATGCGCGTGTGGAACTGGCGATAGTCACCTTCATCCCGATGCTGATAAGCTGGGTTTGGATATTGGGAATCATGGGCATGGCAGAAGTGAATTTCAACATCGTGAACATCATCCTCTGCACTTTCATTTTCGGGCTGGGAGATGACTTCAGCATCTTCATCACTGAAGGATTAGTGCAGGAATACAAAGAGGGAAAGAAAAATCTTTCCTCAATTAAAGTCTCCAATTATCTCGCTGCAATCACGATCATGCTCAGCCTTGGCGCCCTGATATTTGCAAAGCATCCTGCTTTGAGATCCATTGCGTTTACTGCAGTGATCGGATTGTTCAGCGTGCTGGTGGTATCGCAAACCTTAATCCCGTTTTTCTTCAAAGTTCTGGTGACAAACCGGACAGCAAAAGGTCTGCGCCCCTACACGATCGGAGGAATTTTTATGTCAGTCGTGGCATTTACCTATTTTGTTGCCGGTAGTTTCATACTCACGATACTTGGATTTATCGCGCTCTATCTTCTCCCTTTAGGAAAGGAAAAGAGAAAATATGCTTTTCACTTTTTGTTGTCGTGGTTCGTTTGGGGGCTGGTGTATCTGATGGTTCATGTGAAGAAACGATATATCGGATTGGAACATACTGACTTTTCCAGGCCAGCTATGATCATTTGCAATCACCAATCGTTTCTTGACATTCTTGTCACCGTCATGACACATCCGAAGCTCATCCTGCTGGTGAATGATTGGGTATATAATTCACCGGTTTTCGGGAAGGTCGTGAAAATGGCAGACTACTATTGGGTTGCTGAAGGAGCTGATGACAGCCTCGAACACTTAAAAGACCGGGTGAAGAACGGGTATTCCATTGTGGTATTCCCGGAGGGAACCCGCTCACCCGATGGGACTATCCGCAGGTTTCATAAAGGCGCGTTTTACCTTGCCGAGAAACTGGATCTTGACATTCAACCAATGCTTTTGCACGGCACAGGCGACCGGATGAAAAAAGGAGATTTCCTTTTAACAGGCGGACCGATGACGATGAAATTCCTCCCGCGCATCGCACAGCAAGACAAAACTTACGGGACAACTTACAGTGAGCGGACAAAGACAATCAGCAGATATTTCAAGCAGGAATATCAAAAGCTGAAACACGAAATCGAAACCCCGGAATATTTCAAATCACTGCTGAACAGCAACTACATCTACAAAGGGCCGGTGATCGAATGGTATATCAAAGTGAAAGTCAGGCTTGAAAACTATTACAAGCTCTATCATGAACAGCTTCCTTATAACTGCAAGATAGTTGACATCGGCTGCGGCTACGGCTATGCAGACTACCTGCTATATTTTGCCGGAAACGACAGGCAGATCACCGCGGTTGATTTTGACGCGGAAAAAATCAAAGTTGCACAAAACTGTTTTTCAGCCAATCCGAATGTTGAATTCATCTGCGCGGATGTGAGAACTTTTCAGCCACCAAAAGCAGACGCTTTTATCATCAGCGATGTGCTGCATTATTTGCAAAGTGAAGACCAGGATGCGCTTATTTCAAAGTGTATTGAAAAACTGAATGAAAATGGGAAGATATTCATCAAGGAGGCAGACGCTGACATTAAGGAACGGCACAAAATGACGAAGCTCACGGAGGTCATCTCGACCAATTCGGGTTTTAACATTAAAGGAAAGGAAGGGCTGCATTTTGTTTCTGCGGAAAAGATAAAATCGGTTGCTGCCAAGTATGGCTATAAAGTTAAGGTAGCTGAAGAATCGCAATATACTTCCAACAAGATTCTCATCATTTCAAAACACTCATTAGCCTGACAAACTCATGCACTATGATGTCCTGATAGCCGGAAGCGGATTAGGTGGCCTGGAATGCGCGTGTATGCTCAGCAAGGAAGGAATGAAGGTGTGCGTGGTAGAAAAGAATGACCAGATCGGTGGTGCTCTGCAAACTTTCAGGCGGGATAAATGCACTTTTGACACCAGCGTTCATTACATCGGAGGATTAGGTGAAGGGCAGAATCTGAATCGCTTCTTCAACTACCTTGACATCCTTGACGGACTCAGGCTTAGAAAATATGATGAAGACGGATTCGACAGAGTTCTTTTTAAAGATGACTCCGTGCAGTACAAGCTGGCACAAGGCTATGATAATTTCGCTAAAACTCTTTCAGAATATTTTCCAAAGGAGAAGCAACCCTTAAGGAAATACTGCGATGACATTCAATATATCTGCCAGCAGTTTCCGATGTATAATTTGAGCTTGCAGGCGGAATATGGTGATACCACCGCAATGCGCACGAACACGCGCGATTACCTGGCCTCACTTACCGCAGACAAAAAACTTCAAAATATTTTAGCCGGTAATGCTTTGCTTTATGCCGGCAAGCCAGATAATACTCCCTTACACGTTCACGCGCTCGTTGTGAACAGCTATATCGAAAGCTCATGGAAATGCGTGGATGGCAGCGACCATATTGCCAAGCTGCTGGCAAGAAATATAAAAGCCAACGGAGGTACGATCATTAAGAAAGCTGCGGTAGAAAAGTTTTCGGTTGAGAATGGCAGGGTAACCCATGTGGTGCTTGAAAATGGCGAGAAAGTTTATGCTGATAACTTCATTTCAAATATTCATCCCGTGAAAACATTGGGGATGATCGACAGTCCTTTGATCAGGCCGGCATTCAGAAAGAGATTAAGCAGCCTGGAGAATTCCCTGTCTGCTTTTCTAGTTTACATTGTGTTCAAGAAAAACTCTTTTCGTTACCGCAATCACAATTACTACATTTTTAACAATAACGATGCATGGGAGGCGATAAACTACACTGCCGCTAAATGGCCGGAGAGCTACGCATTGTTTTTCAACGGCACACCGGAAGGTGAAGAATTCACAGACGGAATGGCGATCATGACTTACATGCGCTATGATGAAGTAAAGCAATGGGAAAACACCTTTAATACCACGCGGCACGAAAGCAAACGAAGTTCAGATTACCAACAATTCAAGAAGGAACGCGCAGAAAAATTGATCGAAGACGCAGAAAGAAAAATTCCGGAATTAAAAGGATGCACCTTTTCATATTACTCAGCTACTCCCCTATCTTTCCGCGATTACATCGGTACTGATGACGGCCACATGTATGGTTTTCTGAAAGATTATAAAGACCCGCTGAAGACATTCATCCTGCCGAAAACAAAACTTCCCAATCTTTTCCTTACCGGTCAGAACATAAATTTGCATGGCGTTTTGGGTGTCACGGTGAGTTCGGTGCTCACGTGTGCGGAGATCATCGGAAAGGAATACCTCGTCAACAAGATCAGGAATGCTTAAGAAGATTTTCAAGGGGATTGCAGTTTTGATTTTATTGCTTGCCTTGTTGGTTGCGGGATTCTTTGCTTATGTTGAGCTTGCACTACATCCCACTCCACCGAAGCCTGAGGACCTTTCCGCTTTAGAACTCAAGCGAGAACAGCGCGGTTCCGATTTTTACAAGGTCGGCAATAACTGGCTGAGAAAAAGTGACAGCGGCTTTTGGGAAATGTACCTCGAAGGTGATGCCTTCGAGCGCGGTGTCGCTAATGGCAAACTTTCCAAAGAGTTGCAATTGGAACAAGAAGAAAGTTTTGTCGAGCAGATCAAAAAACTGATCCCTTCGGAAGCGTATCTCAAATTCCTTCGCTTTTTCATTCTGTTCTTTAACCGTGACCTCGATGAAAATATTCCTGAGGAATACAGACTGGAGATCTTCGGCTTTTCTCATTCTGCACCACCGCAGTTTGATTTTATCGGCAATGGATATGAGCGGATCCTGAATTACCATGCTGCACATGATATCGGGCATGCATTACAGAACCTGATGCTTGTGGGATGCACTTCGTTTTCGGTTTGGGATGAAAGGTCGGCAGATTCAACACTTTTGGTCGGCAGAAACTTCGATTTCTACGTTGGTGACCGCTTTGCAAAAAACAAGATCATCCTTTTTTGTAATCCCGACTCAGGGTATGGATTCGTCAGCGTAACATGGAGCGGTTTTATTGGTGTGGTTTCCGGAATGAACGATCAGGGATTAACCGTTACGCTTAATGCGGCAAAGTCAGATATTCCAACCGCTTCAGCAACTCCGATTTCGATACTTGCCCGTGAAATCCTGCAATATGCAAGGAATATTGATGAGGCCTATGCTATCGCAGAAAAGAGAAAAACATTCGTAGCGGAATCTATTCTTATCGGTTCAGCCAATGATGGGAGATCAGCCATTATTGAAAAGTCTCCGAATAAGATTGACCTGTTCACGACAGAAAATGATTATATCATTTGCTCCAATCACTACCAGGGAGATGTTTACCTTACCGATTCCAACAACGTTCAAAATATTGCAGAAAGCACTTCCATGTATCGGTTTCAACGAATGAAAGAATGGATGGATAGTATCTCGCAATTCGATCCCGAGGCGATAGCTCAGGTACTACGCGACAGAAAAGGCATTGGAAATAAGGACATTGGCATGGGCAATGAAAAATCCATCAACCAGCTTATTGCACATCACTCGGTAATATTTGAGCCCGAGAACCGGTTAGCCTGGATATCAGCTTCACCTTATCAGCTCGGTCAATACATTGCATACAATCTTGAAACGGTATTAGACTCATTCTCGGCATTGAATGTTGACACGGAAATACGTGTAACATCCCTCACTATACCAGCCGATTCATTTTACCATTCAAACGATTACCTCGATTATGAGGAGTACAGAAGAATGAAGGGGGAAATCCATTCTGCAGAGAAATCTTCCATTGATGATAGCGATTTGCAAAAATTCTCAGAACTAAATCCTAAAAA
>CAYOYI010000019.1:11429-18883 GCA_964408105.1 uncultured Chitinophagaceae bacterium
GATTGCCTGAAAGCCATTGACAATTATAAAATTGCATTGACCAAAGAAATTGCCACTAAACAAGAGCGGGATCATGTCCTGAATTCAATTAAGGAATGTGAGGGGACATAGAAGTTCAACTACAGAAATCATTATTTTGCAGCCGCTCTATCATGTTTATCCCTGAAATAGAATTACAGCCTTTTGACAAGATAAAATCCTACCAGGCATCCCGATTGCAGGATGCTCTGGCCTATCTTTCTGCTACCTCCCCTTTTTACCAAAGGCATTTTCAGCAAAGTAAGATAGTCGTGTCAAAGGTTAAATCTTTAGATGATCTGAAGTACATACCTCCGGTTACTAAAGATGACTTTGCAAAACACAATGATGAATTTCGCTGTGTCGCAAACAATAAGTTCATTGACCTTACCTCTACTTCCGGCACCACAGGTAAGCCTGTGATTGTCGGGCTAACGGAGAAAGACCTTCAGCGGCTGGCATATAATGAATACATTTCGTTTTGCTGTGCCGGTGCTTCGAATGATGATGTTTTTCAGCTCATGGTCACGCTTGACCGGCAGTTCATGGCGGGAACAGCATATTATCTCGGAGTGAGAAAACTGGGCGCATCCATGATACGCACCGGTCCGGGAATGCCGTGGATGCAATTGGAAACTTTGCAACGGATGAAACCAACGGTGCTGGTTGCTGTTCCGTCATTCCTTTTGAAACTTATAGACTTTGCAAAAGCACACAACTTTGACTTGCAAAATTCTTCAGTGAAAAAAGTGATCTGCATCGGGGAGAACATCCGCCAGCCAAACTTTGAGTTTAATAATCTTGGCAAACGCATCAAAGAGCAATGGAATGTTCAACTCTTTTCTACCTATGCATCAACCGAAATGCAAACCGCTTTCAGCGAATGCGAAGCCGGCAAGGGCGGCCATCATCATCCCGAATTAATTATAGTTGAGTTGCTTGATGAAGAAAACAATCCGGTTCAGCCCGGAGAAAGCGGAGAAGTGACTATCACTTCTCTCGGCATCGAAGGGATGCCCGTGTTGCGTTACAAGACGGGCGACATATCTGCCAATCATCATGAGGCTTGTTCATGCGGAAGAAAAACACTACGCCTTGGCCCCGTTATTGGCAGAAAAAATCACATGCTCAAGTACAAGGGCACCACGCTCTACCCTTCCATTATCAACGACATACTCAGTGGAACGAGCGATATTATTGATTTTGCCGTGGAGGCAAAAACCAGTGATGCCGGCACTGACGAGCTCACCTTTCATATCAATACAACAATAAATGACGCTGAAGGCCATGCACGCATCAAAGGTTATCTTCAATCAAAATTGCGCGTGCTTCCTGAAATTAAATTCATCGACCAAAACCAATTACTCGCTATACTTAACCCGGAAAAAAACCGGAAGGTCCAAAGGTTTATTGACAATCGAGAGTAGTTTCTTGACCCGCTCTGACACTGGATAATTTATCATTTTATCCTATGCACAAGCATCAAGATCAACTAACATGATAATTAAGTTTCTAATTTGGCAGAACATTCAAAGTAAAATGACATGAAAACCTTGTTTAACATGCTTGCGGCTGCTTCATTTTTATTTTATGCGACCCGCTTATCAGCGGCTTGCATAACTGCTGATTTCACATTCACAAGCACCTGCGCAATGAGCCCCACTGTTTTCACCGACCAATCCATCACAACTCCGGGAACATTGATCAATTTCCGGCAGTGGCAATTTGGCGATGGGGATACATCCTCACAACAAAATCCATCACACGTATATACAAGTCCCGGAAGCTATTCGGTAACCCTTTTAGTCGGAAACGATTCGCTTTGCGCTGACCTCATAACAATTGACATACTTATAGATTTTCCATTTGAGATTACAGCAATGGCCGAGGATACCATATCGCTGGGTGATACGGTTGGCATAGGCATCGGTTTTAATTCCATTTCAGGTTTAAGTCCGTTAAACACTATTTTTTCACCTCCGGTAATCTGGCAGGAAACCACAGGTCTATATGCCGGTTTACTGGCATACGACATCCCGGATTCAACAACAACTTATACTATTTCTTCTATCAATACGCAAGGGTGCTCATCTGCTACCATGCTTACCATAGTTGTGGATCACACCCTTAAAGCTTTTACCCGCGATGATACAACAGTATGCAAAGGAGCAACAGTTTCTCTGGGAGATCATAAGACAGCCAGGGGTGGTGTACCACCCTATCAATACTCATGGAGTCCCCAGGCAGGGTTGAGCTGCAGTGATTGTGCTAACCCATCTGCTTTTCCGATAGATACTACCACCTACACAGTTATCATAGAGGATTCCCAAGGCGCAACAGCATCGGCATCAGTTACCATTGGCGCCATAGATTGCGGTGAATGTCAGCCCGGGAGTGTAACACCATTTCGGGGATTTTATCCCTTCTTTTTTGGTTTCATGGATTGTGTTGAAAAAGGGCAATTCTATAACAACGCTACCAGCATTCTTACAGACAGAACCAATTCCTCAGTTGATACAGGTGGGGTTATCTACCGCATAAACTCAATGAGCATAGACAGTATAACCGGCTTGCCATGCGGGTTATCATGGAGCAGCGGCAAATTCATTAATCCCGCTGACAACTCCGAAACCAATTGTATCTCCATTACGGGGTTAAGCTCAGATTCGGTTGGGAAATATAGCCCGTCTATTCATGTTACTTATGATTTAGGAAACGATTCGCTGGGGCTAACCCTGAATCATTCACTTGAATTTGCCCCGGGAGGATTTGTTATAAGATTAATTAACCCGGGAACACCCTGCACGCCCGTGGATACAACCGGACCATTCAATCCCGGTTGCACCAATTCACAATATTTTCCACCGGGTGATTACAACATTGAGGGATTTGTCCTGCAAAGCAATCTGAATCCGTTGGCATCATCGAAAGTGTTCCTGGTGAAATTAAGCACGATTGACAGCACGGTTTCGCTGCTTGACAGTGCTGTGACGAATATCCACGGATACTATAATTTCCTGGCTTCCGATTCAACAGTATACGTTAAAGCTATCCCTGAAATCTCAGCCTATCCCAATGAATTACCAACCTATTACGTGAGTGCAATTACGTTTCAGGATGCCACTGCAATCGCAACCGGTTCTGGTGTGGTAACGGCCAACATTGCAACAATGACCGGAGTGAATCCCGGAGGCACTGGTTTCATCGGAGGATTCATTAGTCAGGGAGCCGGAAAGCGCTCTGGTATTGGAGACCCGGTAAGTGGCCTATCTCTGATATTAATGAATGGCAGTAGCGGGCCGGTAGCACAAACTCTTACCGATGCTAATGGATATTTCAGTTTCGCAAATATTGCTTACGGAGTTTATTCCGTATGGGTTGATCGGCCAGGAATTTCAAACGACCTGTCGCCTCAGATAACCGTAAATAGTTCTTCGGAACATAACGATAATCTCCAGTTCATCCTGAATTCCAATTCACTTGAACTTATCAGCACCGGCATATCCAAAAGCAGCATTCCTTCCCAGCATATTTTTATTTATCCCAATCCTTCCAATGGGAATTTCTATGTTCAATTTCTAAATTATTCCAATGCCAATATAGAACTAAAGTTGTCGGATATTTTCGGACATAACCTAATGGTAAAAAACTTCTCATCCGATAGGAATGATGCGTATAGTATTCACTTAGACTTTCAAATAGGTAAGGGTATTTATCTGCTAAGCTGCAAATCAAATGAAACCCACGTGATAAGCAAGATTGTAATCCGCTGACTGTCTGCAATTGAATTTCTATTGACCCTGCTGTGCAAGCTGACAATTAAATCGTCTTATAACTGGTCTCTCCTGCTTTCCAGCCTTCCCTGAACCCGTTTATTTCCTTTTCAGTGAAGAATAATCTAACGTAAGATTTAGAATAAATTTCATCAATCAAGTGATCAGGCAGCTTGATTTGTTGCTTAAACTGCCGGTAAAACGACCGGTATTCCTTTTCCTCGTAAGCATTTCTGTTTTCCAAAGTGATTTCCGGACAATCGGTAAATCTCCTAATCACCATAGTTTTTTCATCATTATCTAAATCTGTCCTTAAAATAAGGAACTTAAAACTGCCATAACCGAACGAGCCAACCTTTTTCTCAATATCAAATCGGATATCAGCGGGTGTAAGTCCAAGCACCGGCATGAAATCTTTTTGGAACCATGTGTCGGCAAGATTATGCGGGTAGTACTTTATAAAATTCTGAATGGCCTCTTCTACAGTAACTGCGTTAACTCCTTTCCCTCCGTTATAGGCTTTGAAATCCTGAAAGAAACTGGAGATATTTCTTTCGACCGGTTCACGCACAGCAGTTATAATTTTTACCGGTTTCCCTTTTTCAATTACTCTTCTTTTCACAAAAAGCGCCAGAGCGTAACGATGTGGTCTTACTCCATTCTCAAGAAATGGTTTATTGCAAGAATCAATATTGCTCATATTCATCCAATGTATGAAGCAGATTCGCGGACCTAAAGATTTTTTAAGGGAATAATATAAAGTTGTAGAACCCACCTTGCCTACGGTATAAACCAATATGGGCGACCTTCCGTAGAGAATACTTGCCTTTTCGGAAAGCTCCCTGTATCTCCAGAAAATCTGAAATTTTAACTTATCCAACTTAGAAGTCACTTGACATGGTTTTCGACAATTACTCAAAGATTTGGGCAGTAATGATCTTTATCATCATTCCTTCAACTCATTCGCTTTTATTTTGAAGTTAAATTTTTCACCCATGAAAATTCTGATTATTTACGGCACTACCGAAGGACAAACCCGCAAGATCGCCCGATTTATGGAAGATTCGCTTCAAGATGACGGTCATAAAGTTGCGATTGCAGACGCGTCAGACGAGCCACCGGCACCAGATGGATATGATGCGATATTGATAGGTGGCTCTATGCATATTGGTAAATACCAGTCCGCGGTAACTCATTATATCACCCAGCACGTGGCTAAACTGAACAAAATGCCCGGAGCTTTTTTCTCAGTATGCCTGGCGATAGCATCAGATCTTAACGATGAACACCGCGAGGCGGATAAAATAAAGAACGACTTTCTTGACAAAGTTGGATGGAAACCAACAATGTCCACCCAAATCGCAGGCGCATTAAAATACACACAATACGATTTTTTCAAACGCCTGATCATGAAGATGATCTCAAAGAAGGAAGGCCGCACCACCGATACCTCGCAGGATTATGAATATACCAACTGGGATGAAGTAAACAAGTTTGTAAGCGATTTTGTGAAGAAGGCATCAAAATAATTTTAAGAAAAAGTTTACCTGCTTTTTACAATTGAAAAAAACGACAGTAGAAAAAGATTATTTATCTTTCATGCAACGTTTTTCTTCATCAAAATGGTACCTGATGTTCGAAAGTGTTTTAGTTTAATCTTCCCAATCTGCTTAGCTATATCCGGCTATTCACAAAATAATAACCTAACCATCGGTGAAGCTTTTAACCTCAAAGTTGGAGACACTCTAATTTACCGACCTTATCAATCATTTCAGTGCCAACCCGCCCCTGGCGTGACAATAACTTGCACTTACTACGGATCCAATTTTGGATTTACGGTTATAAATAAAATCCTTAGTAATGACAGCATTATATATTCCTTGCAACACCTGAGTTCTACTCTTGACTCAATAAATACCGGACCGCTTGTTATAACTCACTTAGATTCTACGATGGAAAATTTCAATATGGCATATCTTGAAGGATTTATTAACTGGAGTAATTGTGATTTGAGTAACGCCATGGGATGCGACACCCTCGCTTATTACTGTTTCAGTGATTCAATTTTTACGTCAGCGTTTGACGGATTTAATAAAATAGAATTCAATAATCAATTCTTTGAATTCGGTTATAGTATCGCGTTTATCGAAGGTATTGGACTATACTATTACAATAGTTGGGCTAAAGAATATTTTCCATGGGGTGTACCGGGCGGGTGTACGATTCAACTTGCCTATTACAAATCCGGTTCTTTCAGCTGGATTGATTCCGCAAAATATTTTTACACTGGAGTTGAAGAATTAAAACGGAATGAAAACCGATTTATCCTTTATCCGAATCCCGTCAGTGATAATTTGATCGTTAAAAGCACATCGCAAGCTCCGAATAGCATTCAGGCAGTGAAAATCTATGACGCGCAAATGCATCAAGTTCATTCTATTACTCACTTTAACGAGTCGGAGGAGATTGCCATTGACATGTCGAATCTTGTCTCTGGCGTTTATTTCGTTTCACTTGAGAATAAATCTGAAGGAATTCTTGAACGGAAAAAGATCATCAAGTTCTAAAAACCAGCTTGCAGCCGGAAAGAAATCTTATTTCCTGAAAACCACCCTTCCGATCAACACAACACTCAGCACGACATAGCACAGTGCCAATAGCCATTTCAAATCGGATGCAATAGTGCTGAAAAGCGGCAGCGGATCAACGATATTGGAGAAATCAGGCGTGCTTAGGAATACATGCTGAAGATGATTCTCAAACCAGTCGAAAAAACCGGAAGCAGGTGGAAGTAATAAAACCCAATTGTACCGTCCTGATATTTTGTGTCGCTCGAACAGATAAGAAAGCAGCGTGAGGAAAAGCATTGAATACCAAAGCCAGTGAATATTGTCAAAGATGAAATGTGCTTTGTAAGCGGCCATGCCCCCCGTTGACTCCCATTCTTTGAAAGTGGTAAGATAGTGTGCTGCCGTGGTGCCGGTGGTTTGTAACTTAACAAATGCCTGCTCTATCGGCTTCACGATGATTATGATTGCTGCCTGTGAAATGGCGTATATAATTCCGAATGTAGCGACCAGCCATGGTTGCGCAAGCTGTTCCCGCAGATTTTGAAGGGAAAGGAATTTCATACAAGACAATAATAAAGATTTCACTCGGAAACAGAAAAGCCCGCCAGAAAGCGGGCTTTTCATAGATCAACTTATTTGAGTTTAACTCTGGGCGGCTACGATATTTAAAGTAAGTTCCACATCGTTCTTGATCAATTTATCCTTCACAAGGTCCGGGAAGAAAGTCTCAGAACCATATTTCACTTCCCATTGCGAACGATCAATTGTAAAACTTGCAGTCGCTGAAATTTCGCTTCCATTAACTGTTACATTGGCTGGAAAAGTGATCTGTTTGGCAATACCCTTAATAGTCAGGTTACCGGTGACCTCGTGCGTTGCACCTGCCTGACCGCTTGCCGGAGCAACGGAAGTAATCTCAAAGCTGGAAGTAGGATGAACGCCAACATCAAAAAAATCTGCTGACTTAAGATGGCCAATAAGATTACCTACCTTGGCTGCTCCGCCTGTATATTCATCACCATCCGATGAAATCGTAGTCATATCAGCAATAAAACTTCCGCCAGTCAATAGGCCATTATCTATATAAAATGAG
>CAYOYI010000020.1:0-8256 GCA_964408105.1 uncultured Chitinophagaceae bacterium
AACGAATACTTTAAGCCCGTTGCCGCTCGGACTACGAAAGCAAAGGGCGGTGTATGGGATTGAAGCGATGATGTTGAAAGCTGCATCCAATTGCTCCGGTGGGAGTTTGTCAAAGTCCAGGTGAACGAATCCGCTGTACTGCTCCATGTTGGGAAGCAAGCGTTGTTCCCTGAATGTAGCGGATGGAGTGAAAGCAAGTAGCTTCTGCTTTCGCACTTTGGCTTCTTCCTCCTTGCTCTGAGCGATGAGGAATTGTATTGCTTCAACTTCCGCTTTGTATTTGTCAGAAGCGATGTCCTTTGCGATTAAGAGAAGTGATTTGTTCTCTACAGGAATCGTAAAGTTTTTGAAAATGGTACACGTTGCCATCTTTCCAAATTTTCAGTTTGCGAAAAAATTCTACTTGCTCTTGCGGACGAGATAATCAGCAGGGTTCTCCTGTACTTCATCGGTTGTCGGCTGCCGGTTGCGAAGCAACCAGGCTTCCAACTCATCGCGCCTGAAGTACAACTTCTTTCCCTGCGGGCAGAAATGGGGGATTTGCTTGGCGCTGGTCAGCTTATACAAGTGGGAAGGGCTTACATCAAGAAATTTGCAAGCCTCTTCAAAAGTCAACACTGACTTTTTCAGCATGTTTTGCTCATCGAGCTTCGTTGCTATCTCGGTGAGCTTTTCAAGGATTTGGGAATTGTCTTCCATACGTTCAAAAGTTTTGCGGTTAAAAAAACTGACCGTAAAACTCGAACGATGGGAAAGCGGAAAGGTTGAGTTATTTATATCTCAATGAGATAACTCACCAAACTCATGTTTTTTATTGCAGTTGTTTGAGGATTTTATCAATTGCGTCTTTGTCTTTCGGATTATCAATCTTACTTGAATAGAGATTTTGAGCGGTTATTTGCTTTCCTTTTTTCGAGTAAAATACTTCAGACTCTCCAATGGATTTTTGGGTAAAGTTGCTGAAGTGCTGCGCGAGTTTATCTATGATGTACCGAAACTGGGCGGTTTCGCAACCGAGATGAATTTGGGTTGAGTTGGGTTTAATATCCTTTAAAGTGAGCAAAGCGAACAATTCATCTGTGTTATTCTTTTCTTCATTCAGCAAGTCAATCTTGTTGCAAAGGTTTGACAAAACTGATTTCAGTTTTGCAGTATCGCCATGAAAGCCAAACGTAAGTTTGGCAGCTTTTCCGTTTGTTTTCTGAGGCTTTTCATTTGCGGTGATGACAGGAAGTTTTTCTGCAAAACGGGCTGTATAGATTTCTTTCTGCCCGGATAACCATTTATGTAAAAGCTGGGGGATAGAAAGTTTGTTCGGTGCGGATGATTGGATAAAATCCAATTTGTCTAGTAAACCATTGGCTACTTCTAAGCGGTCATGGCCATATTGAAGCGTTTGCAATTGCGCGGTGTTCGCTTGCTTTGCAAGCGAAAAGTGTTCAGCTACAAAGTCCTGGCTTGCGAGCTGGGCAAGCGATGGGATTGTTGTGTTCTGTGAGTGTAGAAAAATCATGTTCTCCAGTGCTGCTTGCAAGGTTTGCAACTTTGCATCTTGCTGCTGATTGATTTGCTTTAGCAAATCAAGAGCGTCCGGCTCTGAAAACTTGTTTTCAGAAATGATGCGCTGTATTTGAAACTCAAAAAATGGCGAGGCTGGCTTCAATTGTGGAGTGCCGGAATACGGTTCCTGCAAAATGTTATTGCAAAAGGATTGCTCCGTTTCAGCGGGTGGCAACAGGTCCTTAAACCTTTCCTGCATGTCAAAAAACAATGCTGAAAGCATTTGTTTAAGAGTGAACAAAACAAAGTGTGTTAACTCGCTGCTTCCATCAGGGAAAGAGGTGAAACCTCTTTCCCGTAGTGTGTCTGCCGTCTGTGTTGCCAATACTCTCACGCTATTCAAGGCTTTTTTAACGGTGTAGCGTTTGTCCAAGTCTGCAACCAGGTCATCAACTTGCTGTGAAAGCAAGTTGGAAACACGAAGTGTTTCCCTGTCGATAATAAGCGAATAGAATTGTGTTGTAACATCAGTGTAACCGGGCAAAGCGACTTGATAGAAAGGGGCTTGCAATTTTACTTTAGGTGCGGGCAATATTTGGGCTTCCTGCTGCAAAGCAGGAAAGCCACTTAGCAGCCCAGCGAGTTGCGAAAGCAACTCTTCGCAGGTGGCGGGTGAAGCTGCGGAAGCAGCTTTCACCCATGCAGTGAACTTCCTCCGGTCGGTGGTGTCAATCCGCCAAGGCTGCAAATCTCCGTGCAAGATGCTATCAAGAATCTTTAACTCCATTTCACGGGGCTGTCAATAAAGTTGTGTAATCCAATTTCACATCGTCTGCGAAGCTGTCCAGATAATTTTCGGTAACAATTACAGAACTATGCCCTAATGACTCCTTGATAAACTCAGTCGAAACACCTTTTCTTTTGAGTGTGGTTGAAAAAGAATGCCTTGCTGCATAGGTTCCAATTTTCTGCTCAATTTTTAATTCCTGCCGTATATTTTCCATCCTCTTATTTACCCACTTTATGAAACGCTGGCACCGATGCTTCACGGTGATTGGCTTTAATCCGGGTTCAAGAATCGGAAATAAATACGGATTTGCGGACTCAGTATTTTTCCATTTTTCAATGATCTCAATTGCTCTCGGATGCAGACCCACCCGAATTGGGCGCAAGTCCTTCTTTTTCGTGTTCTTTGTTTTGGTCCTCACGAATTGCAGATATTGACCGTCAATGTTCGCGGGCTTCAATTCTATAATATCCGCAAAGTTTATCCCGCTGCACAAATAAGATAATATCCAGAAATCAAGCGCCTTCTTTTCATCCTCCTTATCAGGTGTATGATTCAGCAACTTTGTGATGTCATTTTGTGAAAGGGCTTTTTTGATATTCCTGCCGGAAGGGATTTCATACTTCCTGAACGGGTAATTATCATGCGACAAAAGACCTGCATTGATAGCCTGGTTAATGATGGCTCTTAACTGCCTGACGTAAATGCTGATAGTGGTGAGAGATTTTCCCTTTTCAGTTAAGAATGATTCGTATTCCTCCAATAAAAGCGGTGTAATATCCTGAAGGTGTAAATTCCTTTTAAAAAGATTCAGTGAGTTTATCGTGGTACGGTATGCAATGGCAGTACCGACACAACCTTTTGCATGTAGCTTTTTGATGTAGTTATCAAACCAGAATTGAAGCGATGTATTTTTTGTTGCTTCTGATTTATTGAAAAATGCTTCTTCAAAAGCTACAAATGAAAAGGGGCTTATTTTCTTAATGACTTTTTCAGCAGATGCTTGCAGCGCACTTAACTTTTGCTTCAATGATTTCAATTCTTCATCCCGAAGTTTTGTACCGTTCAACTTTACCCATTCTTCCTCGGTGATGTGAAAGGTGGTTGCGTACCTTTTTTTGTTAGGTTTGCAATAGATGTTCAACTTGATTAAGCAGGTGCCATCAGCATTTGGGCGCGACTTATCAAGGAAAAAACTTACTGAAACTTTTTGTTCTAACATGGCTTTTAGGTTTAAAAATGTGACCTCAAATGTGACCTTAAAGATAGTAAATAAGAGTCAAGAAAGGAAGGAAAGAGAAGAATAAAAGAATGCACATTATTGACAATCAGTTGTTTATAAAACAAAGGAAATAAAGGGAAGGCATGGGAAACGGGCGAACTCAGACTTACAAGCAGAGGGTCACAGGTTCGAATCCTGTAGCTCCCACACTTAAAATCAAAGGGTTGTGAGTTATTAAAAACTCCAACCCTTTTTAATTTGCACGCAGGCTATATTTCCATTATCACTCAAGCAACTACTCATCAAATCCAGGCCGCATAAATGTTCTTGCTTTAGGAAATTCGGCTTCAATCTTTCTTCTAAGTTGGTCAAGATAAAGAACAAGTGAAATGATTTCATCCGTTTTTTCTGGAAATAGTTGCTGTAATCTACCCCAAGCAGCAATGGAGCGGTCTATGCCGATGAGCGCTACTTTTGCCGAGCCGTCAGAATCACGTGGGTAACCGTTTTCATCTTCCCATTCCTCCGCATCAAATTTTCCGGTGAGCGCACGCATTAGCTTTACCCAAATCAGCGGGGTGTACCAACTAATGATTTCAGAGGTATCTTTTATCTCGTTCGCTTCATCTTCGATTTTGCTTTTGTTGATACCAAGATGCAATTGCTGATTCATTTCATTTTCTTTTTGTACAAACAAGCCCTTTTCCCTTTCGAAAAAATCATCGACCAATGAACTATACTTCTTAGCGGCTTGCGAGAGCGCATGATTGTGCGCCTTGTTACCCGCGCCCTTTCTTTTCTCCAGGTCTTTGGCAGCAGCTTCGCCATCCATTTTACCTAAATTAATTCCTTGCTTCTCTGCAATATGAGTAATAAGGCTGCTGGTGTCCTCAAACATTTTCAAGATTTTTTCCCAATAGACTTTATTTTTTATGTCGAAATCCTTCAGGTTGTTCTCCCGTTTCGAGGTAAGTTGACGGTTGAGGCACCGGCTGATAAAGGTGCATCGCTCACACACCTGTCGCAATAGTTATAAATACCAGGTACGTTGTTAGGATTTTCGGCTCGCTTTAAAATGTCTTCGGGATTCATACGAGGTCGTATAGTAATATTTGTCACCAAGGCATGGAAAACGTCTTCACGTAGGTGAAGCACTTTATGGCTTCGATCACGCCTTCTTTGATTCCCAGGCCGGAGTCCTTGATTCCTCCGAATGGTGATTTTTCAATTCGGTAGCCGGGAACTTCATTGATATTGACTGTGCCGACTTTTAACTCTTTAATGAATTGGATAGCGTGTGCCATGTTATTTGTCACAACACCGGATGATAAGCCGTAGCTGGTTGAGTTAGATAATTTAATAGCGTCATCTACGTCAGAGAACCCAAGAATTGGTGCAAGTGGTCCAAAAGATTCTTTTGTCACCATTTGCGCATCTCTCGGCACATCAGCGATAACGGTAGGTTCCATTAATGCTCTGTTCCGGTTACCACCCAGCAAAACTCTTGCTCCCTTTGCAACGGCTTTTTTTACAACGTCTTCAAGATAAATAGCTGCCGGTTCGTCAATGACAGTTCCTACTTTTGTTTCGGGATCAGCTGGGTCACCACAAGAATATTCTTTCGCCTTTTCAACAAAACGCCTGGTGAATTCTTCGCGAATACTTTCCTGTACTAAAATTCTTTTCACTGCGGTACATCTCTGACCTGAATTTCTGAATGAGCCTTCGGCAGCAAGCTGAACGGCAAGGTCCATATCAGCATCTTCAAGAATTATCAGCGGGTCGTTTCCTCCTAATTCAAGAATTACTTTTTTATAGCCAGCGGTTTGGGTTATTTTCTTACCTACGGCAACACTTCCGGTAAATGAAACCAGGTCAATCCGGGTATCTTTCACAAGCACTTCGGCAACTTCCTTTGTAGGCCCTAATAATGCACTTAGCATATATCCGGGTAACCCGGCTTCGTAAAGCAACTCGGTAAATCGAATAGCCGTAAGCGGTGTTTTCTCCGATGGTTTTAGGATTACCGGTGTGCCGGCAGCAATGGCCGGAGCGATTTTATGCACCACCTGGTTTAATGGATGGTTAAATGGAGTGATAGCCACGGCCAAATTAAGAGGCTCACGAGTGGTAAATATTTTCCTGGCCTTGCCTGATGGTGAAATATCACAGGAAAAAATCTCTCCATCATCTTTAAGACATTCAACTGCCGCAAACATCAGTACATCATGTGCCCTTCCCGTTTCATATTTTGCTTCACGAATTGCCAGGCCGGACTCAGCGCTGATGATCTGCGCGAATTCTTCTTTTCTTTCCAGAAGCAATTGTCGGGTTTTATCGAGAATGGAATAGCGTTCAAACCTGGTCAATGGTTTTCCGCCCGTTAATCCAACTTGTATCGCTTTTTCGGTATCCTCCGCATTTGCCAATTGCACTGTTCCGACAACCCGGTTGTCGTAAGGACTTTTTATTTCTAGCAGCTTATTTGACTGAATTGCTTTTCCAGCTATGTAACATGGTAAGTTCAAACCTGAATCGGATTTGGCAGATAGCGCTGGTTTGATTTTAGTTTGTTCCATTGATTACAAAATCAAAAATATCAAAGTTACGCGGGTCGCCTGAAGCTTTGGCTTTATAAGCCGGATTCAAAGGATGCGAAATAACCATTGGAACCATTTCCTCATACCTTCCGCCATGTGAGCGAAGTGTTCCATCAAGTGCTTTCAGATCATGATTGGCCGGAGTTTTTCCAATAACCACATCGCGTCCGGATAGAACAAGCAAATCCCCAACACGATCTTCGGGTAATTCAAGCAAGCGGCAACCGGTTTGTTTATCATACACTTCAGTAATACCGGGTTGTCTTGCAAGCCAGTTTTTTACTTCGTTAATTTTTGATTGATCCTGGATATGTACTACAACATACGAACCCAGTGAACCGTGATGTTTCACATACGGATCAGTTATCGGGCAGATCACGCGAAAACCAGAACCGAATTTTTCGCTGAGCATGGATTCGATGAATAGAACATTGGGTGAGCCATCTTCTTTGACCTTGGCATTCATCCCATGATCGGCAGTGCAACCCAGCACAGCACCTGATTTCATTATCCGTCCGAATTCTGCATCCATTGCTTCATAAAAAGCCAACGACTCTTTGCTGTCAGGTGCATAAGTGTGCTGCATGTAATCAGTCAGAGAGAGATAAAGAAGATCGGCTAATTCCTGTTCGATCAGCGCTGCTCCTGCACGCAAAACGAACAAGCTTGCATCCGCACTGTAAATAGGAGGTGTTTTATAGCTAACGATTTTTTCGACATTATCAATACCGTGAGTTTCTTTGTTTGCCTGATTTGCTTTCTCGGCAGAAAAGGCAATGCCATTCAATTTGTAAGAGAGAATATCGCGCAATTTTTCCTTGGCGGTGATCACAGCTACTTTTCTTCCAGCGTTTGCCGCTGCTGCAAGAAGCGTGTCACATCGTAAATACTCGGAAGAGTTCATCATCACTTCCTGGTCTTTCTTTGCATCATAAAAAAAATTTCCGCTGATGCCGTGAACCGAAGGCGGCATCCCGGTAATGATGGAGGAATTATTGACGTTGGTAAAAGAGGGCAGGGCACCGCGTACCATTCCACGGTATCCGTTTCGCGCCATCATCTTCAGATTGGGCATACGGTCGCGCGCAAGTGTGGTATCTAAATATTCGTCAGCCGAACCGTCAATGCACACCACAACATAGGGTTTTGACTTAGGTTCGTAACTCTTGCTGTTAGCGCTAAATGGCTGAGTTGAAATTTTCATTTTTATTTCTTCAGGAAATCAATGACCAAAAATGTGCTAATGAAGGGAATCAATTTGGAAACTCTTCTTTAGATGGTGCTCCCTTTATCGTGGTCAATAGCCTATCCCAGCGGATCTTATTAACGAGGCTTTTGCCTTTATCCAGTGATAGCCAGATGATCCAGGCTTTTCCGACAATATGATCTTCAGGTACAAAACCCCAGAAACGTGAATCTTCGGAGTTGTGCCGGTTATCACCCATCATCCAGTAGTAATCCATTTTGATGGTATAGCTGTCGGTTTCCTCTCCGTTAATATAGATCTTGTCATCTTTCACATTGAGTGTATTCTTTTCATAAAGAGTAATTATCCGCTGGTAAACCGGGAGGTTTTCTTTGGTCAGTTTGATCACCTCGCCCTTTGCCGGAACTACCAGCGGTCCATAGTAATCAACATTGTAGGGAAACTTTTTCATGTCAGGCGGGAAGTAGTAACGCTGCGGCTCAACCTGTCCTTTCGGAGTAACCTTCGGCTCAATTGTTTTTACAATTGCCATATTCTTGATACGGGCATAATTAGTATCGGTCATACTTAGCAGGTACAAACCTTTATTAGATGCAATACGCATTGCGTCTGTAATATCATACTCCTCCAGCGTTTTTGGATAAATGTTTGAACCATCCGTTTGTACGAAATATTGATACTGCATGTGCTCCGGCTCATACGCCCGTTTGCCATTAACATAAAGAAGCCCTTGCACCACGTTCACGGTGTCACCCGGCAGGCCGACACATCTCTTGATATAATTGTCACGCTTATCAACCGGACGACTGTCTTGCTGAGGCCAGTTGAAAACCACTATGTCGTTTCTTTTAATATCCTGCAGCTTAGGTAAGCGATAGTAAGGAAGTTTTACCCATTCCACGTAAGAATCTGTTCCTGTTATTGGCAGCGTATTATGAGC